>NZ_JBSGZO010000167.1:0-16568 GCF_053611045.1 Streptomyces sp. NPDC054841
CTCCAGCACCCCGCCACGCCGGCCAAGGGTGCCCCGTCCTCACGGGGCACCCTCGCCGTTTCACACGGCTATGACTGATGGGGTGGTTCAGTCGGCAGGGCGCCGTACGGCCCGAGCCGTACGCGCAGGCGCTTCAGGCCGACGGCATCAGCACACGCGCCGCTCCTTTCTCCTTGTTGTGCCGGTCGGCCCAGTTGGTGAGGGCGGTGCTGCACGCGTGATCGACGTGCCGCAGATCGAGCAAATCGAGCTCGATGTGCCGGTCCTTGGGCAGTGCTTCGAGGGTGTCGAGTATCCGGGGCAGCCGGAGGAAGGTCGCGTTGCCGGAGAGGACCACGCGTACGGGCTCCTTCCGGTCGGAGCCTTCGTCCACCTGCACGTGGACGTGCGACGTCTCCCAGGCCGTCTTGGCGACGGCGAGCAGCAGCCCGGCCAGCACGCCCTCGAACATGCTGGTGGCGATGATGGCGACCGCGGTCGCCACCAGGATCAGCGCCTCCCCGCGGTGCTCTCGCCACAGCGGCCCGAGTGCCTTCAGCGGGATGAGTTTCCAGCCGGAGTACACCAGGATGCCGGCGAGCGCGGCGACCGGTATGAGGCCGAGTGCGGCCGGTACGAGCGCCGCGAAGAGCAGCAGCCATACACCGTGCAGCACCCGCGACGCCTTGGTTCGGGCACCCGCTTGGACATTGGCCGCGCTGCGCACGATGACGGCGGTCATCGGCAGCGCCCCGAGGGCTCCGCACAAGGCGTTGCCCGCGCCCTGCGCCATCAGCTCCTTGTCGTAGTCGGTACCGGGTCCACTGTGCAGCCGATCGACCGCGGCGGCGCTGAACAGACTCTCCGCCGAGGCGATGAGCGTGATGGCGACGACTGTGCCGATGGCCCCGACCACTCCGGCATTCGTGATGCTGCCGAGGTCGTCGAGGGACGGTGGGCGGATCGCGCCCAGCAGCCCCTGCACATCGACGCGCTTCACCGACAGTCCGAACAACGCGACGACGGACGTGGTCAGAGCGACGGCGGCCAGCGGTGCGGGGACCACTCGGACCTTCGGCGGCAGATGTTTCCACAGTGTCATCAGCACGACGGTGCCCGCACCGAGACCGAAGGCGGTCAGCGCTTCGGGTGAGCGGGCCGTACGGATGAGCAGTTCCGGCAGGCCCATCAGGTTGGCCGGGCCCGAGCCGGGCGCCTTCGCGTCGGCCATGGCGTAGAACTGACCGGCGATCAGCACGAGACCGATTCCGGCCAGCATCCCTTCCACCACGGCGATGGAGATGGCGCGGAACCAGCGGCCCAGCCGCAGTGCGCCCATGACCAGTTGGAGAACGCCCGCCGTGAGGACGAAGACGCCCAGGGCCGCGAGTCCGAATTCGTTGACGGCTTCGAGGACGAGAACCGTCAGCCCCGCTGCGGGTCCGCTGACCTGGAGGCTGCTTCCGGGGAGCAGCCCGGTGACGAGCCCGCCGACGATGCCGGTGACCAGGCCGAGTTCCGCCGGGACGCCGGAGGCCACGGCCACGCCCACGCACAGCGGCAGGGCGACGAGGAAGACGACGACGGACGCGGTGAGATCGGCTCGCAGCGTCGAGGCGGAGGGCCGCTCGCCGCGCTGCTCCGCGGCGGCCCGCCGGTGGCGCCCGCGGTTCCCGCGTTCGCGGGTGTCGGCGGCGCTCACAGCGGAAGGAACGCGTCGTCGTGCGGCCGGTGGACGAGCACGGAGCCGGTGTCTATCTCGTAGAACCATCCATGCAGCCTCAGTCGTCCGTCCGCGGCCCGGCGGGCGACGCAGGGGTAGTCGCCCAACCGCCGCAGCTGGCGCAGCACATGGTGCTGGACGGCCTCGGCGATGGCGGGGGACGACGTATCGGTGAAGAGGGGCGGGGGTGACGCACTCTCGAGCCAGCCCCGGACCGCGGGGACGGCGGAGAGGTCTTCGCGGCGCACCATCGCGCCGACGGCACCGCAGTGGGAGTGGCCGCAGACGACGATGTCGGCGACGCCGAGCACTTCTACCGCGTACTCGATGGTGGCCGCCTCGCTCGAGTGCCGGTCGGAGTCGTGTTCGGGCAGGATGCTGCCCGCCGTGCGGAGTTCGAAGAGCTCGCCGGGACGGGCACCGGTGATCAGCGATGGGATCACCCGCGAATCGGAGCAGGTGTTGAACAACGCTTCCGGGGACTGACCGTCCGCGAGGCGGCCGAACTCCTCGGCCTGGGCGGCGGCCCGGTGCCGGAAGGCGCGGGCGTTCTTCATGAGCATGTGCATGGGGGTGTTTCCTCCAGCGCGCCAGGGCGCGCGGTGGTGAGCCGTCATGTCGGATCGGATCGCAGGTACGTGTCGAGGGGGGCCGTACGGGATTCGACGCATCGATCAGAGGCGGAACACCTGCAGCACGGCGGGCCGTGCTGGGCGCTGTTCGGGTGGACCGAGAAGTGGCGCCCCGCGCACCGGGGAGGCGGGGGAGCCGCCGTCACCCGTGGGGGCCGATGTGGGGCCATCGCCTGTGGGCGGAGCCTGGGCGGCCGGCGGCCGGTTGGTCCGGCCGCCGTTGCATGAGGGGGGTGGCGTGTCCAGGGGATTCGGATCGTCCGGGGACGAGTCGGCGGGTGAGCCGCGTGAGCCGGGTCCGCCGGTCGGGTCGGATTCGCTCGGTGCCCCGGGTGAGGAGTCGGCGTCCTGGGAAGTCCAGTTGGCGCTCGACTCCCCTCCCCCGGCGGCGAATACGGGTGCCTGGCAGTGCGCAAGGACCGCGAGCAGGAGGGTGCACAGCGCGGCAAGCGCGTACGGTGCTGCGTTTCGCCGCGTCACGGTCCCTCCCGACTTCGACACCCGACCGTTGGTCCAACTGGTCAGTAACTCCAGCCTCTTCAGTCACTGTGACACCAAGGCGTCGTAAAAATCAGCGATTCGTTAAACATTCGTGAGCGTCACACCTCTTGACAGTTGCCATTCGACGGGGCTACCGCGAGTCACCCCAGTTGAGGCGCTGATGACGTCCCGCAGCGCGGCTGTCTTGCTTCTGGAGCGTGGCGGAGGCACGCCGACTGGCGGTCAGTGGTCGATCATGGCCGGCATTTGGATCGAATTTGCGCCACACCGACCCAGAAGGATCGCTTTTTTCCGCACAAACCTGCCCTGATTGCCGGCCGAGCTCTGCTGCGCGGGGTTGCGGATCGGCCGGGGTGGGCAGGTTTGGGGCGCCAAAGGGCGGGAACGGTCCGGCCTCCGTCCCCGTGGCAGTAGTGGATCAACAACCCATGGGCCGTCTCGGAGGGAGAAACGATGCCCCAGGAGCTGACATTCGCGATCTTCTTCCAGTTCCCGTTCCCGTTCACGTCCTCGCTTGTTGCACGCGGGTTCCGCCCCCTGTAACTGCTGAGGGCTTGCCGGGGCGCATGCAACGCGCCGCTCCGACGTGCCGTCCACGGGCGTGATCGCACTCCGCCCGAGATGAGTTGAGCAAGGCAAGGCGAGCCGCCCTCGAAGGGCAGGGCCGCTCGCGGTTGTGGTCCACACACCGATGTGCGCCGAAAGGGAAGCAGGGATCCCATGAGAGTGCAGGCCATCAAGCTCCCGATACTGCCGATGCCATATCCCGTGCGGGTCAATCCGTACCTGTCCGCCCTGCACGAGGAGACCGAGACGTGGGCGCGAGAGATGGGCATGCTGGACAGCGGCGAAGCGCCGTCGGCCCGCGGGGCGATCTGGACCCCGACCCAGTTCCACGCCATGGCGGTCGACCAGCTGACGGCGTGGGCTCTTCCTGATGCCTCGCTCGCCGACCTCCGGCTCAATCACCGGTTCAACCTCTGGGCTCTGGCCTGGGACGACTACTTCGCCTCCGCCTTCAAACAGACGCGCGACCTCGCGGGCGCACAGGCCTTCACCGCCCGTCTTCATGCCTTCCTGCCGCCGCAGCCGGGCGCCCGGCTGCCGGAGCCGGCCAATGCCGTCGAGAGGGGAATGGCCGACCTCCAGCAACGCCTGTTCCCGCCGAGACTGGCGCACTGGCGTGGCGGGCTCAACCGGGCCCTGGCAAAGTACATCGACGCGGGAGTTCAGGAACTGGCCAACAGCCGCGTCGGCCGTGTCCCGGACCTCATCGAGTACGTCCAGTTCCGCCGCGAAAGCTTCGCCGCCTATACCGCCCCCTATTCCGTCGAACTCTCCACCGGAGCACGGATCCCTGAGCGGATCCGGCACAGCCGGACCGTCGGCGCTCTGCTCGACGCCTTCATGGACTACATGGGGCTGGCGAACGACATCGCCTCCTATCAACGGGAAGTCCATGACGAACACGACGTCAACAACCTCGTCGTCGTCCTCGCAACATCTCTGGACATCACCGTCCAGGAGGCGATGCATACCGCCGCCGATCTGGTGACCGCCCGACTCCACCACTTCGAGCACCTCATACGAACCGAACTGCCGCCGCTTGTCCGGCTGGCCGGGCTGAACCGATGCGAACGGATCGAGCTGGAGGCGTGGCTCCGGGGAGCCTGCAGTTTCCTGTCCGGCCTCCATGCCTGGTACTCCGGGGCACCCCGCTACGCCCCCGAGGACGGTCCGTTCCCGGAGCAACGGACTTCCCCCCTCACTGTGCCCGCCTGGCTCTGAGGGGGCTGCCGACCCATGCCTGTCCGGCAGCCCCCTCGGCCGTGGTGCTCGCCTCTTGTGCGACCTGCGAGGCCTACCGCCTCCGCAGGAACCGCCTCAGCCGCGCCCGCCACGAGGCGCGGGGTACCGGTCCGCGCATCAACTCGCCCTCGGCCAGCGGCCATTGAGGTGCCATCGGCATACCGCTGCTCGGCGAGGGCGAAGCCGGCAGCGGTGCCGGCAGATCATGGGTTTCCCGAGCACGGGAAGCGAACTTCACGGGCAGTGCCGTCAGATGCCGGGCCCAGGTGGAGGAGCGCCAGGTGAGCTCGCCCTCGGGGACGGCCAGGCTGATGTCGGGAAGCCGGGTGAGCAGGATGTCGATGCCGGTGTCGGCGATGACACGGCCGATGTCCTGGCCGGGGCACTCATGGGCGCCTGCGCTGAAGGACAGGTGCGCGCGGTTGTGGTGCACGCGGGTCGAGGGATCCGGACGGACCGCCTGATCGACGTTCCCGGCGGCCAGGCCCAGCAGGAGCATGTCTCCCGCCTTGATCTCCTGTCCTCCGAGGGAGGTGTCACCGGTGGCCCAGCGGCCCGGGCACACCATCAACGGCGGCTCGTCCCAGAGCACCTGCTCCACTGCTTCGGGCAAGGTCATCTGGCCGCCGGCCAGCGACCCGCGGAACCGCGGGTCGGTGACCACCATCCGCAGCACGTTGGACATGAGATTGGCGGTTGTCTCGTAGCCCGCGAGCAGGATGAGGCGCAGGTGGTGCTGCACCTCCTCGTCGCTGAGGCCGGCCGGGTGGGCCATCAGTACGGATGCGATGTCCTGCCCGGGCAGGGCGCGCTTGGCGACGACGAGCTGCTCGAGGGTCTCCAGCACATAGGCGTTGCTCTTGAGCGACGTTTCGGTGCCCTTGAAGAGGTCCCGGGCGGCATGCACGAGCTTGGGACCGTACTCGTCCGGCATTCCGAGCAGGTGGGTGAGAACGAGCATGGGCAGGTGCTCGGTGAACTGACCGACCAGCTCCGCCTTGCCGCTTTCGCAGAATTCATCGACCAGTTGGTGCGCAAAGCGGGTGATGTGGCGGCGGATCCCGCGTTGGTCGAACTGGTCGAGGCTGGCCGTGACAGCGCCGCGAAGGCGCTGGTGCTCTTCGCCGTCCGCACATACGCAGTCGGGACGCCAGCCGATCATCGGCACCAGCGGCGAGGTGGCGGGGTCGATCTCGCCGCTCTTCCAGCCGTGCCAGGTGCGGGGGTCACGGGAGAACTGGGTGGAGCGGCTGGCCACATCACGGTTCTCGAGGTACCCCAGGACGAGCCAGGCACGTACGTCCCCGTCGAGCAGGACGGGCGCCACCGGACCGTGGGCCGCACGCAACTTCTCGTACAGGCCCATGGGGTCGGTTGCGGCAGCAGCGCCATGGAGCCGGGTCACTCCGTCGGCTCCCGTGGCGGTGTGGGCCGGGCAACCCGGGGGCGGGGTGAGCCCCGGTTCTGTGGTGGTGTGGTCGGCGGGTGGGACGGTCATACGGACTCCTGAGCGGCGGCGAGGGTGCACAGGTAGCCCATCAGCGAGATGAGGGCGTCGCGGCTGGACGACCGGTCGCGTGCGTCACAGGTGATGATGGGCACGGATTCGTTGAGGGCCAGAGCAGTGCGCAGGTCTGGTATCGGGTGCTTCGGGGCTTCGGGGAAGGTGTTGACGGCCACGACGAAGGGAACGCGGCGGTCTTCCAGGCGGGTGATGATCTCGAAGCAGACTTCGATGCTCCGGGTGTCGACGAGGACAACGGCGCCGAGCGCGCCTTCGAAAATGCCGTTCCACAGGAACCAGAAGCGCTCCTGTCCCGGTGTGCCGAAGAGATAGAGGATCAGCTGCTCGTTGATGCTGATGCGGCCGAAGTCCAGGGCGACGGTCGTGGTGTTCTTGCCTTTCGCACCGGGATTGTGGTCGATCCCGACGCCGGCCTGAGTCATGGTTTCTTCGGTGGTCAGTGGCGGGATCTCGCTCACCGCCCCGACCATGGTCGTCTTGCCGACCCCGAAGCCGCCGACAATCACCACCTTGACTCCCCTGGCGCCGTGCGGCAGCAGCACGTCCGTGCTGCGGGGGCCGGCGGCGGGTGTGTCAGAGCTTGCGTAGTCCATGGATCACCGCCTCCAGAAGGCCAAGTTCGGGGACCGCCGCGACAGGAACGGGAGCAATGGCCTCAACTCGCTCGTTGTCGACGAGCTTGGAGAGCAGCACCGTGACGACGCTGAACGGCAGACTCAGATACGCGGATACCTCGGCTACGGACAGTGGGTACTGGCACATGGTGAGGATTGCCGCCTGCTCGGGCTGCATACCGGGTTCCGGTGCGGACCTCGATGCGATGAGGGTGACCAGGTTGAAGGCCTTGGCCGAGGAACCCGGGCCACCGGAGATGACATAGAGCGGCACGGGACTGCCTTCATCCCATGCGTCCTGGTTCTCTGACGTCACATCGCCTGCCCGACGTCATCACGAGGCGGGCTGGTGATGTGCTGGCCGATCCGGATCACCAGCGTACGCATGCGGGCGCCCAGCAACCCTGCGTCCACTTCCTCATCGGCCAGCACTGCGAGATAGGCCCCGGGTCCGGCCGCCATCAGGGAGAAGTATCCGCCGTCGACTTCGATCCCGACCATGCGCGTCGAGCCGTCTCCGTGCGGGAACTTCTGCGCGATGGCCTTCGCCAGGCTCTGCATGCCCGAGCAGGCGGCGGCGATCGCGTCAGCGATGTCGGTCTCCGTGTTCGCTTGACCGATGCACAGTCCGTCCGACGACAACACGACCACGTGTCGCACGTACGGGACGCTGGCCGCGAGCTCCTTGAGCATCCAGTCCATGTTGGGCAGTGGCGGCACGGTTACTCACCCTCGTCTGATGGCTCGCTGGTTTGGATGGAAGGGTCGGTGCTCGGCTTCTTCTCTCCGCTGAACGCCTCCCACATCAGGCCCGGCTGCCGGGGTACGCCGGCCGTTCCCGGGGACCCGGCCGGAGCAGCGGGGGGATGGGGGGTCGTGCGGACGACCGGTGTCGGGACGGGCGACTCGCGTCGCCGCTGCGGCAGTCCGTTGACGGTCCGTTTGACCTCGCCGGAATCTGCGGCATCGCGCGCCATCGTCGGCCTCGGCACGATCGGTGCGCCCGTGTGCTTCGGCGCGAACTGTTGGGTTTTCGGGGCAGGCTGCCGAACTGTGGTGATCAGGCGCCGCGGAACGAGTACGACGGCCCGTACTCCTCCGTACGCGGAGGTGCGCAGGTCGACGTCGAGACCGTTCTCGCGGGCCAGCCTGCTGACGACGGGCAGGCCGAGCTGCGTCGCCCCGCCCAGGTCGGCCAGGTCGATGCCGGATGATGCCTGGGCCATGACGCGGTCGATGCGCTGCCGGACCTCTTCGGTGAGCCCGACCCCCCGGTCCTCGATCTCGATCGCGATACCGGAGGGCACCTCGCTCGCGGTCACCTCGACCGGGGTGTGCGGCGGCGAGAAGGTCGTGGCGTTGTCGAGCAGCTCGGCGAGCAGGTGGATCAGCGGCTCGGCTCCCTGGCCGATCACAGCCACCTCCGTCACCGACTGCAGCTTCACGCGGGGATAGTCCACGATGCGTGACATGGCCCCCCGCACGACGTCGTACAGCGGGATCGTCTTCGACCACTGGCGCCCGGGCCGGGCGTCACCCAGTACCGCGATGCTGGCGGCAAGGCGCCCGATCAGGGCATTGCGATGGTCGATGTCCTGCAGGCCATGGGAGACCACGATGTCCGTACCGTGGAGGATCTGCATGTCGCGGAGGTCCTTGGCGAGTTGGTGCACGATCGCCTGGACCCTGCGCGCGATGGCCACCAGTGCCCGCTGAGAGGAGTCCCGTGTGCGCTCCTCGGCCTCCACGGCTTCCAGCAGTGTCCGCAGAGCCGCCCGGAGCGCTTCGGCGAACTCTCTGTCCAGATGTTCCCCGAACGTCACGGACTGCAGAATCTCGGAAGCGGGCTCACCCTTCTGCAGACGGGCGACGGCCGCGGGGAGGAGCTCTTCGGCGAGCCAGACAGTGGTGGCCCGCTGATCGGACGAGCGCGCGAGCAGCGCGGCTTCGCGTTGCGCGTAGTACTGCTCTGTGTCGGCACTCGCCCGCGCATGGCGGGCCGCTTCTGCCGAGCGCGCCCGGCGCGCCGTCTCAGCCGACGTGACGGCCGTCAGGACGACCGCGACGAGGCCGCACCAGGCAACCGCCGTGCGTATTTGCGCGGGGACGAAGATCAGCGCTATACCGCAGGCCCCAGCCAGAACACCAGGGGGAATGAGCCATGCTGGAGCCACTGCACGTGGCAGGGCTCTAGGGGTTGAACCTGCACGAACCATCGAGGGGTCCCTAAACAGTCTGGAATTGGTGGACTGGGGGTTGTGCGGTGCGCCGACAGGAACGGTCGGGACTTCACTCGGCCGAGCACAAGTGTTCCGATGGGTGCCCCCGACGGGTCGGTTCGAGATCGCATCGGTGGTCACGCCTCCCTGCGGCCAGGCTCCGTCCGCGCGCAGCACAGCGTTTGGTGACTCGCTGTGAGTGCAGCGCAACACGCGAGGGGAGCATAGTCAGTTCGGGTTCGCCATGTGACCTTGCCGGAACGGGAACCTCCGTTGACCGATCTGGACCCAAAACTGATCGGCCACCGCCATGACACACACTGCAAATGCATGGAATCGACCACATCCAGCAGCCTGCCGGTCATGGCTCCCAGCCCCCTCCCCTGGTGGTCCGCCGCCTGCTTCCGCGGGACGTGCTCGCGGGGGGACTGCGGCCTCCGCCACACAGGAACCAGCCGGAACCGGTCGCAAAGGGAAGCCCTCAGGTTTCTGCCTGCTAACGGGTGATCGCCGGAGCTGCCCGCTCGCGCCGGACCCGACGAGTCGACCACTCCCATTAGGTTGGCTCTCGTGCCGCTGAGCTGTGTCTTCGTAAACCTCAAGCCTGGAGTCGGCAAGACGACAAGTGCCGTTTGGCTGGCCCACGCGCTTCATGAGTCGGGCTACTCGCCGCTTCTGGTCGACGGCGACCCGGCTTCCTCGGCGCTGCGCTGGAGCGAACTGGCCGACGGCTTTCCGTTTCCCGTGATCGCCTTGCCGGTGGGGGACGTACACCGCCGCGTGAACGACTTCCTGGGCAATCGGCAGGCCGTGGTTCTCGATGCACCCCAGTTGGAGGACCATCCTCGCATCGCCCGCAGCATCATGAGGTACGCGAGCGAGTGGATCGTCCCGGTGACCCCCGCTCCCATCGAACTCGACCGGATGGCACCCATCCGCTCCGAGATGGACGACGTGCAGTCCCTGCGCGCCCAGCCGGCCCGCACCGCAGTTCTCCTGAATCGGACCAATCGCCCCGACGCCACGCGCACCGGCCCCGATGCCGACGCTCGTGAGGCGCTCACCGAGCGGGGCTTCGTGGTGCTGGACACCCAGATCGCGCGGCTCGAGTTGTACGCCCAGTCGTTCGGAAGTCCGGTCCGGGCGAAGGGCTCGGCGTACATGGACCTCGCCGGCGAACTCATCAAGCGTGAGGAACAGGCATGACGGAGCGGAAGGACAGGTACCGCGCGGCATTGCAGCGCGAAGAGGACACCGCCGACCGGCCCTCCAAGTTCACCACCGTGCTTGGCGGATACGTCCGGGTGACCGTCGAAGTGGACCCGGCCCTGCAGCACGACCTGACGCGATGGGCGGGTCCGGCGGTCTCCGCGGTGGTGCTGGCCGGCACGACCGTCCTGCGCACCCTGAGCCGCGCAGTTCGTCCCTGAACTCGCGCGGCAGCAGGGCAGGCGACGAAGTACTTCCGCACGTTCGGCAGGTCCTCGCGCCGGCGCGCGAAGACATCGCGCATCGCCGTCTGCGACGCCGGGATCCGAAGTCCTGGCGGCCGCGGGACGACTTGCCGACGGAACGCGGCGCACTCCGCCAATCACGTGACGGCCGGGGAGGCCGGCTCAGGCATCCGACCGAGTCGGCCGTCCCGGCTTGCGCGTGCCGTCACGTATCGCATCCGGCCTCCCCCTTAGGATCCAAGCCATCTCTGGCCTTCCCTGGGGGCTCAGGCATGGCTGACAACAGCCGTTCCGCTCTGGATCGCAGACGGTTCGTCCACCTCGCGGGCAGCAAGGCGCTCGGCACGGCAATCAGCGCTGCTTTCGTCGGCGCCTGTACTCCCGGGGGGACCGACGCCCCTCGGGGCGTGCCCAGGTCTGTGGCCCTGAGCCTGCCGGGCAAGGGCGCCGTCGATCCCCCGCCGCCGCTTCCGGACCAGTTCGCCGACGGCGTGATCAGCCGGCCAGGCCCGTCGGTCCGTATCCCGCGCGCGCAGCACGACCCCGTCCCCGAGGCCGTACGGGACAGGGTCCCGGCCAAGCTGCCGTTCGCGTTCCGTACGGCCGGCTACGCGGCGGCGCCGGGTCTGCCCGAGTCCATGCGCCCCTGGCGCGACCGGCCCACGAGCTGGGCCAAGGTCACCCCGGACACCGAGCACACCTATCTCGATTCCGCCGGTGTGATCATGTACCGCCCGAGCAGAACCGCGGCCGGGTACAACCAGCCGGTCACCCAGATCCAGTTCGGGCTCGGCTGCATCACCAGCCACCGCACCGAGAAGGACCCGGCGCGCAGGGCCCTTTTCGTCAAGCGTGCGAAGGCCCAGGCGCAGCGCCTCATCGACACCCGGGTGGAGGCACGCGGCGCGTGGTACTTCCCGTACCCGTTCGACTTCACGCACCGCTCCCACAGCGGCATCTCCTACCGGGCGCCGTGGTACTCCGGGATGGCGCAGGGCGAGGCGATCAGCCTCTTCACCCAGCTGTCCGGGCTCGACGGCGTGACCGCGGCGGAGCGCAGCCTCTACCGGGCGGCCGCCGACGGCGCGTTCGCCTCCCTGCTGCGCGGTGACGACGGCAGTCCGTGGGTCGTGAACCGCGACAGCGCGGGCTTTCTGTGGATCCAGCTGTACCCGGTCAGTGCTCCGGGCACGTCGGACTACACGTACAACGGCATGTTCTTCGCCATGTTCGGGCTCTGGGACTACGTCCAGGCGACGGGGAACACCCTCGCGGCCCGGCTGTACGACGGGGCATGCACGACGATGGACCACTGCTTCCCGACGCTGCGAAACCGGCGCTGGGCCTCGTACTACTGCCACACGCACCGGATCCCGACGCCGTCGTACCACCAGCACCACATCAATCTGTACCGGCAGTTGTACTGGCAGACGGGCAATCCCCGCTTCGCCCACATGTCCGACCTGCTGACCGACGACTTCCCCGCCGGGTTCCTGCCCGCGGGCTCCCCTGTCGCGTTCGCCGCGGGTGCGCACACCCTGTACCGGTACGACACCGACGCGGACGGCGACTACGTCGCCTCGAAGGGCGACGCCGAGCTCGCCCGCAGGACCGTGACCTTCTCCCGGCCCACTCAGGTACCGGCGAACCGGCGGCGACGCATCAAGGGCCGCGCAGTGGCGTACCGGATCGCCGCGGGCGCCTACGAGGGCTGGTGGGCCGGAGAGGCTTACCCGAAGGCCTTCCTGCTCGGCGAGTACCTGCCCACGGTCTACCGGCCCGAGCGGACGCTCACCTTCCGCGCCCACACGCCCGTGACGTGCTGTCGATTCGGCGTGAACGGGAGCGTCGGCAGCACACGCACGGTGACATTCGCCCAACCGACCGCCATGCCCTTCGACCGCAGGGCGGTCGTCAACGGAAGGACGATGCTCCGGATCACGGCCGGGGAGCTTGCAGGCTACTGGGTGCCTGCGTCGGACGTCCTCACCGACGGACGCTGATGGCCGTACTGCTCGTCCGACCAGCCGCCTTCTGGCACAGGCCCCGGCATCGCAACCCGGTATGACAGTTCGCCCTCCGCTACGAGGGCACCGTACAGCTCACCTTGATCCGGCAGGCCCCATGACCCCGTCCAGCGTCAGGGGTGGGGAGTGTGACATTCTCGTGGCTCGGGAAAACCAGCAGAAAGCAGTTCGAGCATGGCAATCTCCCGCCGGGCCTCCCTGGCTGCGCTGACCGGGCTCGCCGCGATTCCGCTCACCGGATGCGGCACGTCACGCGCGGGCGCCGCCCCGGCGAACCCCGCCACGACTCCATCGACCAGCGCCGGCGCGTTCGAGGACCTGGAGCGGGAGTTCGACGCGCGGCTCGGCGTCTACGCGGTCGATACCGGCAGCGGACGGACCGTCACGTACCGCCCTGATGAGCGGTTCGCCTACGCCTCCACCTACAAGGCCCTGGCCGCAGGCGCCGTACTGGCTCAGAACTCCCTTGAGGAGCTCGAAGAGCTGGTGCACTACAGCCACGAGGACCTGGTCGACCACTCGCCGATCACCGAGAAGCATGTCGACGCCGGCATGACCCTGCGCGAGCTGTGCGACGCGGCGATCCGCTACAGCGACAACACCGCCGGCAACCTGCTGTTCAACGAGCTCGGCGGTCCGAAGGATCTGCAGCGCGCCCTCGCCGCCCTGGGCGATACCACTACCCGGGCCGACCGGTACGAACCCGCCCTCAACGAGGCCGACCCCGACGACCTGCGCGACACCAGCACCCCCCGCGCTCTCGCCACCGACCTGCGTGCATATGCCCTCGGTGACGCCCTCACCCCGGACAAGCAGAAACTCCTGATCGACTGGCTGAAGCGCAACACCACCGGCGACAAACTCATCCGCGCCGGTCTCCCGTCCGACTGGCAGGTCGGCGACAAGACAGGCGCGGCCGGCTACGGCACCCGCAACGACATCGCCATCGCCTGGCCCCCGAAATCCGCACCGGTCATCATCACGATCCTCTCCAGCCGCGACACCCAAGACGCCACCTATGACGACGCCCTCATCGCCCGAGCTGCCAGGAGCGCCATCGCCGTGCTGTCCTGACCGATTTCAGACAGACCCCAGTGCGGCCGAGAATGCCACCCACGGACCATCTGCTGCACCTCGACCGTTCCCTCGACGAGCTGGACCCGCCCCGCTGGACGGCTCCGGCCGCCGACGCGACCCACCTGGTCCGCAAGGTGCATGAGTTGCGGTGCGTGCCGCTGAGCGAACTCCGTCCGGCGGATCTGCGCACGCTCATCTCGCAGCGGGTGGCCCTGCCGTACGTCCTTCCACTCGCAGTGCGCCTGCTGCTCGAGGAGCCGCTACTGGACGCCTGCTTCTATGAAGGGGATCTGCTGCTCGCGGCCGTCGAAGCCCCGGCCTCCGCCTGGACCGTGCTGCCGGACCTCGGCGGGCGGCTGCGCACCGTCATCACGACTCTGCCGGAGGCGGCGGTCGCCGACCTGCCTCGCGGCGCCGCCGAGGAACTCACCCGTTTCGTCGCGCGGACGGAGCACCTTGTTCGCTGATCACCGCCGATCGACGCGCCGGCAGAAATTCCCTACCGTGGTGGTTGGAAACGGCGGAGACTCGTTCTCATGGCTGACATGGGGGCGTTCCGGGAGGCGGTCATCGCGTGGGCGGCCGGTGGCCCCGGCGAACCCGCGCGCGAGCTGGCCGCGCGGCTGCCCGTCCGGACAGCCGTCCTGCTCGAAGGGCTGAGCGACGTCGCAGCGGTCAGCGCGCTGGCCGCGAGCCGCGGCCGGAACCTGGCGGCCGAAGGAGTCTGCGTCCTGCCGATGGGCGGTGCGATGAGCGTCGGGCGCTTCGCCCACCTCCTCGGGCCACCCGGCCTGGGCCTCCGCCTCACGGGACTGTGCGACGAGGCGGAGCGGCGCTACTACGCCCGCGGATTGGAGCGGGCCAGTGCAGCACAGCAGGGGTTCTTCGTCTGCGCGGCGGATCTGGAGGACGAGCTCATCCGGGCGCTGGGGGTGACACGGGTGGAGGAGCTCGTCCGGGCGGAGGGCGACCTGCGAGCCCTGCAGACTTTCCTGCGCCAGCCCGCACAGCAGGGCCGCAGCTCACAGCAGCAGCTGCGGCGCTTCCTCGGCACGAAGAAGGGGCGCAAGATCCGCTACGGCCGCGTCCTCGTCGAGGCTCTCGACCCCGACCGCATACCCGCCCCACTCGACGGCCTGCTCACCAGCCTCTGACCGCTGAGTGACGTCGAACTCGGCAGAAGGACTCGGTAGCCTGCGGCCGTGGGGATCGTTGAGCGCATGGTGCCGGACGAGTTGTGGGAGCTGTGCCCTGGTGACCTCGTCGGCCAGGGCGGCGAACCACGGCCGAGCACTCGCAGCATCCCGAACGGCCGAATCGTCGCACCGGTCACGCCCGACCGGGACATCTCACCAAGGTCCTGTCCCGGTGCCGGGAGAACACACCGGCCGGGACCGGTTCTCAGCCGGCGCGGCGTGTGCTCAGGGAGTTGAGGAGCGCGGCGCCGCGTTCGGCGTCGTCCACGCTCACGGCGAAGTCCTTGCCCTTGCTACGTATGACGAGGCACTCCCCGCTGCGCAGCATCACGGTCGTCCCCAGCCCGCTCAGCCGGTAGCCCCAGCCACCGACCTGTGCCGGCGTGCGGTTCTCGACGCGGGCCGACGCGATGTCCTCGACCGCCCAGTGGCGGGCCGGGAAGCCCAGCGGGCCGAAGGCCACCTCCAGACCCTTGTCACTCGCCCGGGCCTGCACGGACGCGCAGCCCAGCAGTAGGAGGGAGGCCAGGGCGAAGGGTGCGACCAGCGCCCACTGAAGGGGCATCAGACCTCCCACCGCGGCCAGAACGACGGCGATCGCCATGAGCCCCGTCAGGGCCGAGGCCGCGTGGAGCCACGGATTCGAGGTGCGGGAGAGCCACACGTACCGTTCACCCTCGGGGATCTGCATGCTCGGGCCGGCCGGTACGGACGGAGTCGTCGCCATGGGTGTCCGGCGGATCACCAGCCAGCCGGCCAGACCTGCCACTGCGGCAGCCACGCCGGTGCCCACGACCCAGAGCGTCACGGGGTCGGCGTCGTGCCAGTCCGTATGGTCCATGTTGGCCCGTACGACAGACGCCTGCGTACCTGTCAGGAAGACACCGCCGGACAGTAGCGCAACGGCGGCCCATCCCCGGGGGGCGCCACCGGAGCCGGCCACCGTCCTCCGCACGGCCAGCCCGACGCCCAGCACCATGCCCGCCCAGATCAGCGCCGGAAAGAAGGTTGCGGCCCACAGCGGCATGGAGCCGTCGGGCTCACCGGATCCACCGTCCCAGTGGGTCGCCAGCCGATCGGGCAACCGCCCGCTCGCGCCCAGCGGCAGCGCGACGAGCAGAGCCAGGGTCCCGGCGGTCCAGCCGACGGCACCCCACATGGCCCCATTCGTTCGCCTCGCACGGTCGTTCACTGAATCCCCCTGATCATCTCCATGAGATCGGTCCTGCTGTACCCGAGGTGGGCCGCGTCGGCGACCAGGTCACGGACGCGGCCAAGGAGCGCGGAACGCTGGTCCGCCCCGTCGGCCACGGTCACGCCCCGCCCTCGCCGGAACTCCAGGAGCCCTTCGTCCCGCAGCGCCCGAAGACCGCGCAGCACGGTGTTGGCATTGACTCCCAGTGCCTGAGAGAGAGCGCGCGCCGAGGGCAGCCGGTCGCCGGGCCCGCATTCCCCCTCGGCGATGGCACGCCGGATCGCGCCCGCCACCTGTTCGTGCAGGGGGCGGGCGTCCGCGGTGTTCAGTCTCAGCAGCATGGTGCTAATGACAGTAGCACCATTGGCTAAGGCGTGGCTCGGTCATGGCGCTCCAGGAGCCCGCGCCCTCACCCCACCCCACCCCTTCCGGACGGTGACGGAGACGACGAACTGCCGGTGCTCCCCGTGCTCTTCGCCGAGGACGACCTCGGCGACGAGTACTCCGACTTCGGCGGTGCCTTCGGTGTCAGCGCCGACGGCACGCACACGGACGGCAGCATCACCGGACAGCCGGCCCTCCCGTCCGGGGCGGGCCGGCTGCACGTGCGGTTCACC
>NZ_JBSGZO010000168.1:0-16561 GCF_053611045.1 Streptomyces sp. NPDC054841
CCCCGTGAGGGATCAGGCAGGTGGCGCGTCGTGTCATGGCTATTGGCGGCGGTACGGATCGAGTGCCAGGGAGGCTATGTACGCCACCCGGCCCGGCTCACGGGCTCGTTGTGCCGGCCGTGCCCGCGTTCGCCTCGTCGGCTTCCTTCTGGGTGTCGGCGATGGAGCCCTCGATGTCGTCGACCGCCTTTTCGTGTTCGCGGTGGTCGGACCGGGCGTCGCCGGTGACGCGTTCGAAGGTTCTGTCGTCGAGGCCGTCGCAGGCTGCCGGCCGTCCGGCTGTCGTCGTCGCGGACTTCTCCAGCTGAGCCGTGAGAGCCTTCTTGCAGGCGGCGGGATCGGGCTCGGGGCCACTGCCGCAGGCGGTCAGCAAGGCGGTGGCGGCAGCAGTGGCAGCGACGGCGGTCATGGCGACGGCAAGGGTGTTGCGGCGCATCGTTCCCCCAGGATGTACGTGATGATCAAGGATCATCGTGGCACGACGGCGACGAAGCTTTGTCGCCGCCGGCGGACGACGGCCAGTGCTCCAGCAGGACGTGGAGTGCCTCGATCGTCCGGTCCCATGACGCCTGTACGTCACGGTCGGCCCGGAACCCCCCGCTCGCCTCCAGGCTGCTGTAACCGTGGAAGGTGCTGCGCAGCAGTCGTACGGCGTCGGTCAGGTCCGGCTCGGAGAGCCGGTAGGCGCGCATCATCGCGTAGGTGGACTCGATGATGCGCAGGTGCGCGGACGAGTCGGCGGCGACCTCCGGGTCGAGCGGCAGCTGCGTCGCCTGGTAGCGCCCGGGGTGCTCCAGTACGAACGTCCGGTACGCGCCGGCGAACGCGGTCAGGGCGTCCTTGCCCGCCCGGCCCGCGACCGCCGCCGAGATGCGGTCGGCGAAGTCGCGGGTGGCGAGGAGGGCGACCCGGGTCCGCAGGTCCGACACGCTCTTCACGTGCGAGTAGAGGCTCGCGTCCTTGACGCCGAAGTGCCGGGCCAGCGCGGACACCGTCACGTTCTCGAACCCGGCCTCGTCGGCGAGATCCGCCGCGGCCGTGACCACGCGCTCGGTGTTGAGTCCGGCACGAGCCATACGCCATCTCCGTCCATCAACCTAGGGAACTTAATCAATTGCCTAATACCTCTAGGCAATCGTAGCGTCACGAACATGAAGGCACTCACTGAGCAGGACATCCGCGCCTCGTTCGTCAACTGTTCGAAGGGGGAGGCCCTGCGCCTCACCCTGCCCCGCGACCTCGCCGAGCGGCCCTGGGGCGATCTGGACTTCCTCGGGTGGCGCGACCCCTCCGCCCCCGATCGCAGCTACCTCGTCGCCGAACGCGACGGCCGGCCCGTCGGTGTCTCGCTCCGCTTCCCGTCCCGGCAGCGGGGATACCTGCACCGCAGCATGTGCTCCCTGTGCCTGACCACCCATCCCGGGGACGGCGTCTCCCTGATGACGGCCCGCAAGGCGGGCCGGGCAGGCCGCGAGGGCAATTCCGTCGGGGCGTACATGTGCACCGACCTCGCCTGCTCCCTCTACGTACGGGGGATCAAGGTCCCGGTGCCCGGAGGCCGCTTCCAGGAGTCCCTCACGGTGGACGAGCAGATCGAGCGCACCCGGAACAACCTCTTCGGCTTCCTGGACCAGGTCTCCGGATGACTGGACCAGGTCTCCGGATGAGCTGAATGGGGCTCCGGGGGTGCGGGGTCGTGCGACGGGTGGGAAAACTGGAGGTATGGCTACCAAGGCACTCCTGGAGGGCGGCCCGGACGATCTGCAGGGAAAGATCGTGCCGATCACCCCGCCTGGCCAGGAGCTGAAGATTCCGCACCGCGGCGGTTACGAGCACTTCAAGGCCACGACACGGCACGAGGACAGCCCGGAGGGGCGGCTCACCGTGTACGAGTGGTGGGAGCGGACCGAGGTCGCTGAATAGCCGCCGGTCAGCAGGGGCTCGGCCAGGGTGGGACAGGTGGACTGCCGCCCTGGCGGTGTCTGTTGCACGCCGGTGACAGTTCCGCGATGGTCCAGGCAATCTTGAGCGGCGAAGATAAGCACATCGCCGCCCGCCGGACAGGGGAAGCGAACGGGGCGTGAATCCCGTTCAGAACCGGACGTGCCGCGGCGATTCTCTCGTCTCGTCGCAGTGCCTTCTGCAGTGCCTTCCGCAGTGCCTTCCGCAGTGCCTTTCGCCGTCCGCCGTCCGGCCATCCACCGGCAGCGCGGCCCTACAGATTCCTTGGGGGGAGTCCACCATGTCCGCACGCCTGTCCCGCCGCCTCGTCGCCGCCACCACCGTCACCGCCGCGGCCGCCATCGGCGCCACGCTCGTGCCGTTCACCGCCTACGCCGCTCCGGTGGATTCCAGCGCCGCGCCGCTGACGTTCTCCTCCGGTCTGCCGCAGCCCGCGGGTGCGCTGACCCGCGGGGGCGCGGGCAAGTCGTTCACGTTCACCGTGAAGAACGCGTCGGACAAGCCGCAGGACTACTGGGGTTCCGTCTTCGCCTCGGCGGAGGGGCCGGCACCGATCAACGCGAAGCAGGTGAAGTTCGACGTCGAGGAGCTCTCCGCGCCGGACACCGACTCCGGCTCCGGGTCCCAGGACCAGTCGATGGTGGGCGCCTTCTACCCGGCCGGCAAGGGACCCGCCACCGCGTTCAAGATCCCCGCCAAGGGCGAACTGAGCTGGAAGGTGACGGTCGCCCTCAGCAAGGACTACCCGTCGATCAACGGTGACCTCAAGGTGATGTTCGACGCCGGCCCCGACAAGGTGCAGGACGCGAGCGCCGGGAACGTGACGTTCGACGTGGACCCCGAGGGCAAGGGCGGCTCGCTGGAGGCGAAGTTCGGCGTCGGCAAGGACGACGTGCTCCAGCTGAACAAGACGACCGAGATCGACCTCTCCCTGCACTCCAAGGGCGCGGGCGTATACGACTACGGGCTCGGCACCTCGTTCGAGCTCGTCGGCCAGGACACCGTGCTCCCGAAGGTGGAGGTCAAGGTCTACGAGTACGGCCAGTGGGTGCGGCCGAAGCAGACGAGCGAGAACACCTGGGGTCTGCCGGTCCTCGACGGCGGCTTCGGTAACGGCGCCACGCACACCTACAAGCTGCGCCTGACCGTGAAGGACCTGAACGGCGTCAGCAAGGACACGACCGTGGGCCTGCGTGCGAGCACGCACCTGGTCGTCGGCAACACCTACCCGCTCGCGGGCGCCGACGCCGAGCTCCCGCTGAAGGTGGCGAAGGGCGGCACCAAGCCGTCCGCGACTCCGTCGCCGTCCACCGAGCCGTCGGCAACGGCCACCCCCTCCGCGTCGGCCGGCCCCTCGTCGACCTCGTCGGCCTCCTCGTCCGCCGCGGTCACCACCACGTCCGCCACCTCCGGCACGTCCGGCACGTCCGGTGGTACCGCCACGACGACCGGCGCCCTCGCCCGTACCGGCTCGTCCAGCACCACCTGGTACGCGGCCGGTGCCGCCGCCGTGCTGCTCGCCGCGGGCGGTGCGCTCACCGCGCTTCGGCTGCGCCGTCGCTGAGCCGCGACCTCGGCTCGGACGGGCTTCTGACGAGCCCGGCGGGGAAAATGGATTGGATCTTGCTCCGCATGGCGTAAGGTGGTGTTCACCGACGCGGGGTGGAGCAGCTCGGTAGCTCGCTGGGCTCATAACCCAGAGGTCGCAGGTTCAAATCCTGTCCCCGCTACTGAAGGCCGAAGGCCCGGGACCACATGGTCCCGGGCCTTCGGTGTTTTCGCGTACCCGGGCGGACCTTTGCGTCCACTCGCCTGCACTCGCGCCCACCCTCGCCCTCACACGCCCGCTCGCGCCGGCTCCCCTGCCCCTCTGTGAGACCCGGCTCGCTCTCGCTTGACCTTTACGTAACGTCAAGTTCTAGCGTGAAGGTCATGGAGTGGTCGATCCAGGAGATTGCCAGGAAAGCCGGTACGACGAGCCGCACGCTCAGGCATTACGGAGAGCTGGGGCTGCTCGCACCGAGCCGGATCGGCAGCAACGGTTACCGCTATTACGACCAGGACACCCTCGTCCGGTTGCAGCGGATTCTGCTGCTGCGCGAGCTGGGCCTCGGGCTGCCGGCGATCGCGCAGGTCCTGGAAGGCCAGCGGGACACGGCCGCCGCCCTGCGGACGCATCTGAGGCTGCTGGAGCAGGAGCGGGAGCGCATCGGGCGGCAGATCGCCTCGGTACGGACCACTCTCGACCGGACGGAGAAAGGAGAGGAACTCATGGCGGAAGAAGTCTTCGACGGCTTCGACCACACGCAGTACGAGCAGGAGGTCACCGAACGCTGGGGCCGCGAGGCGTACGAGAAGGGCGACCGCTGGTGGCGTTCGCTGAGCGCCAAGGAGAAGAAGGCGTTCCAGGACCGTCAGGTCGCGATCGCCCGTGACTTCGGGCAGGCTCTGAAGGACGGACTGGCGCCCGACAGCGACGAAGCACAGGCGATCGCGCAGCGGCAGTGCGAATGGCTGTCGGTGACGACCGCCCCGACCAGGTCGTACGTCATCGGGCTCGGCGAGATGTACGTCGCCGACCCGCGCTTCACGGCGAACTACGACCGGCACGGGGAGGGGACGGCTGTGTTCGTCCGTGACGCGATGAAGGTGTACGCGGAGCGCAACCTCAGCGACGACTGAGGCGCCTCCCGTCCGACGGTCGGACGGGAGCCGGTCACCAGGAGGGCCCCCTGGTGGCCGATCAGCCCGGACTGGTTCCGGCCGGCCCTGATGGGCACCGGCTGGTTCTTGCCGGTTCTTGCCGGTCCTGGCTGGTCCTGACTGGTCCGGTTGGCCGATGGTGAGTCGCTGAGCGGCGCGGCTCCGGCCAGCCTGAATGGGGCGCGGTACCGTCCGCAGCCGTGGGCGGACCTGGCAGGAGACCACTGGTGGGGCAGCGAGAAGGCGACAACGGACAGCGGCGGGACGGTGGCCGCAGGATGGTCCGGGTGCTGCCCTTCCTGCTGATCGTGGGCGGGATCTTCTTCGACCTGGGCACCCCGGAGTCGTACACCGCGTCGCCGCTCTTCGCCGCGGCACCGCTGGTCGCCGCCCCCTTCTTCTCGGCGCTGTTCACCCTGCTGACGGGAGTCGCCGCCGTCGCGGCGGTGGCCGGGCTGCATGCGTACAACGGCACCGTCTCCGACATCCCGGCCGTGACGGAGCTGCTGACCGTGTTCACGGTCTCCGTGCTGGCTCTCTTCATCAACCAGGTCGTACGCCGCAGCGGCGAGCGCCTCGCTTCCGCGCGCGTCATCGCGGAGGCCGCGCAGCGGGCCGTGCTGCCCACGCCGGCCGACCGGATCGGCGGGCTGCAGATCGCCGCGCGGTACGAGGCGGCGCAGGAGGACGCGTTCATCGGCGGGGACCTGTTCGCCGCGCAGGACACTCCGTACGGGGTGCGGCTGGTCGTCGGGGACGTACGGGGGAAGGGGCTGGACGCCGTCGAAGCGGTGGCCGTGATCCTCGGGGCGTTCCGGGAGGCCGCCGAGCAGGAGTCCTCGCTGGAGGGGGTGGCACAGCGGCTGGAGCGGGCGCTCGCCCGGGAGGGCATGCGTTCCGGGCTCGACGCGTTCGAGGGCTTCACCACCGCCGTGCTCGCCGAGATCCCCCACGAGGACGGAGCGGTCCGGATCCTCAACCGGGGCCACCCCCCGCCGCTCCTGCTGACCGCGGACGGCACGCTGGGCATGCTGGAGCCGCCCGAGATCTCGCTGCCGCTGGGCATGGGGGATCTGGGGGCCTCGCCGGACCGGGCGTACGAGACCCGGTACGCGGCCGGTGCCACGCTCCTGCTCTACACGGACGGGCTGACCGAGGCGCGTGACGCGCACGGCGTCTTCTACGATCCGGGCGAGCGGCTGGGCGGCCGGATCTTTTCCGGACCGGAGGAGCTGCTGGACGCGGTCGTCGCCGACGTACAGCGGCATACGGGCGGCGCGTCGACGGACGACATGGCGCTGTTGGCGGTCACCAGGCCCGGGGAACGGCAGCCGGAGCGGCGCAGGACGATGCCGGTGGTTCCGTGAACGGAACGCTGGGAACGCAGCGCCACGGACCGTAATCGAAACACAGCCCTCCGCATAACATTTGACTCACCGTCAGAAGGGCTGACCGGATTGAGGGGCAGTCAACTCGCCCGATTCGGTGCTGTTGTGCCTGAAAAGTCCAGGCCAATGTCGCTAACGATCACTGGGAAGAGCTTGGAATCCGCCCCCCGTGTCTATTAACGTTCGATAACGCAGCGCGGTCGTCACAGTCGTCGCAAGAGACGGCACCGTGCGCACGCGCCGAATCCCGCAAGGGAACCGGGGAACCACCTATTGGGGTGAATCGGGCACTTCGCAGTGCTCGTAGGAGACCTTCCTGCTCCGAACCCGTCAGCTAACCCGGTAGGCGATAAGGAAGGAAAGGAGAACGCCTCCGTGGCGTCCAACGAGCCTGCCCTCCAGGAACCTCCCACCAGCGAGTGGGTCCCCACCAACGAGTGGGCCCCGGCCACCGGGGCGGAGGAATGGAACCCGACCGAGGAATCGGTCCGTCCGGTCCGTGGCAGGCATCGCGTCGTCAAGCAGCGCAACGGACTCGCCCGGAGCTCCACCGTTCTCGGAGTCGGCGTCATCGCCGCGGTCGGCGCGGGCGGCATGGCCACCGCGCAGAACAAGCCGCCGGTCTCCATATCCCTCCCCGACGCCATCACGGACCACCTCCCGGACGCGGATTCGCTTCCCGGCGTGGGCTCCCTCCTCTCCTCGGACGACTCCGACTCGGAGAGCCGGAACAACGCACCGCTCACCGCCTTCTCCGTCGCCGACACGGCCGCGGACGACGGACAGGGCGCCGGTGACGCGGGCGAGGCCCTGCGTGCCCGGATCCTCCAGCAGGCGGAGCAGCAGCAGGCCGAGGTCGAGGCCGAGGCGAAGGCAGCCGCGGAGAAGGCCGCCGCCGAGAAGGCCGCGGCGGAGGCGAAGGCGCAGCAGACCGCGGCCGAGACCGCCGCCGAGGCCGCGGCCGCCAAGGCCGCCGAGGCGAAGCGGCTGGCCGAGGAGGAGGCCGCGCGCAAGGCGGAGGCCGAGCGGCTCGCCAAGCTCGCCGCGAGCTACTCCCTGCCGACGTCCTCGTACACGATCACCTCGACCTTCGGCCAGGCCGGTTCGATGTGGTCCTCCGGCTACCACACCGGCCTCGACTTCGCGGCGCCCACGGGCACGCCGGCGAAGGCCGTGCACGGAGGCACCGTCAAGTCGGCGGGCTGGTCCGGGTCGTACGGCTACCGCATCGTGCTGGAGCTCGAGGACGGCACCGAGGTCTGGTACTGCCACCTGTCGTCGATGACCGTCGGCGTGGGGCAGACCGTCGGGACGGGCGAGACCATCGGGCGCGTCGGCGCGACCGGCAATGTCACCGGACCGCATCTGCACCTGGAGGTGCACACCCCGGGCGGCGACGGCATCGACCCGATGGCGTGGCTGCGCGACAAGGGGCTCTCCGTCTAGTGCCGTGGCCGGAAAGGTTTGCCGGGAAGCTCGCGGCGTCCGGTGCGGTGCATCGCAAGGCGGAGTATCGCCCTCGTACTGGGCGTACTTGGGTGATGCGACAACGCAGCGAGGTGCCGTGCAGGGCGTCGCGAGCCGGTGAACCGTTCCGGCCACGACACTAGGTCCTGTCCGCCCGGACTGGGCCTAGGAGGACCTGTCCGGGCCTGGGCCCGGACTGGGCCATGGTCCTGGTCCGCCGGGTTCGTACTCGAGTCACCGGCAGCTCTGGCGCACCCCCCCGACGCCTGGGCTGCCGGTTTTTCGTGCCGCGGTGCGGTCCGCGACGCCGCGGCGATCCGCGTTCTCCGCTACCTCCGGTACGGGTTGTAGCCGTCGTAGTCCAGATACGGCGGTGGCTGCCACACCTGGCCCGTCGCGCGGGCCGCGTACGTGAGGGCCGGGCCCGCGACGCTCCTGCGCTGCCAGAGATGATGGAGCAGCTCCTGCTCGCGGGCGACGAAGTCCGGGCCCCCCGCGCCGCGCTGGGCCCGGTGGCGCAGGAAGGCCAGCGAGGTCGCGAAGGCCTCGTACTCGGAGACGGCGCGGGCGGCCGCCGGGCCCTGGGTACGGCCGGCCATGTCGCGGGCCACCGTGCGCGCTCGCATGGAGGACAGGGCGAGCGGCTCGGCAGGGGCGAGCCAGCCGGCCGCCGCGTACGCGGGCAGCTCGGCCGCGACCGTACGCAGCTCGCGCTGCCGGGTCCAGATCGCCAGCCAGGTCAGCAGCCCGAACGCCGGCACCATGAACGCCGCGTACACGGCGTAGAACCCGAACGGGCCGAACCTCGCCGAGCCGTTCCACAGCGCGTGCATGCCCATCGCGAGGGTGAGACCGAGCAGCGGCAACACGGTCCTGCGGAACCTCCGGCGCCGGGCCGTGATCGCCGCGAGGCCGAACCCGATGCCCGTCAGCACCGTGAACAGCGGATGCGCGAACGGCGACATCACGATCCGTACGAAGAAGGTCGCGGCGGTGACGGACGCGAAGCCGGACGTGCCGAACGCCTGGTCCTCACCGAAGGCGTTGCCGAGATACAGGATGTTCTCGGTGAAGGCGAAGCCGGTCGCGGTGAAGCCGGCGACGACGACGCCGTCGACGATGCCGGTGAAGTCCCGTCTGCGGAAGAGGAAGAGGAGCAGCACGGCGGCCGCCTTGGCGCTCTCCTCCACGACCGGGGCGATGACGGTCGCGCCGATCGTGTCCGCGTGCGACGGATCGGCGGTCGCGGTGGCTATCCACTGGGTCGCGAACGAGTTCGCGATGATCGCGACAAGGGCAGCCGCGCAGGCGCCCCAGGCGAAGGCGAAGAGGAGATTCCGCCACGGGCCCGGCTCGACCCGGTCCAGCCAGCGGAACGCCGCCATCAGCAGCGGGACGGGCAGCACGGCGAGGCCGAGGCCGACCAGAAAGCCCTCGGTGCCGGTCTGTTCGCGGACCAGCGCGAGGATGACCAGACCGGACAGCGCGAGCAGGGTGATCAGGGTCCCGGCGCGTACGGTCTTGCTGCGCCAGAAGTCGCGGCGCGGCTTGTAGCGCCAGCGCGCACGCTCGGGTACGGCGTCGAACAGCGGCTGTTCGTCGCAGGCCGGGACGGCCGGGCGAGCGGCCAGATGCGGCTGCGGGGACCAGTCGGACACCCGATGACCCTAACGAGGGGCACTGACAGCGCGCGATGGTGTTATCGGCCCCGGGCGGTGGCAGCGGCGGTCGGGACCTTGATCATTGCGGTGTTACCGGCGGTCGGGGCCTTGAACGTCGCGGTGTTACCGGCGGTCGGGAGCCAGGCCGTTGTGGAGCTGCCGGCCGTGGGTGTCACCGGCTCCGGCGGCGGAAGAGCAGATCGTGCACCACATGGCCCTTGTCGAGGCCCTGGCCCTCGAAGCGGGTCAGCGGGCGGAAGGCGGGGCGGGGCGCGTAGCCGCCGTCCGCCTGGGTGTTCTCGAAGTCCGGGTGAGCGGTGAGGACCTCGAGCATCTGCTCGGCGTACGGCTCCCAGTCGGTCGCGCAGTGCAGGACCGAGCCCGGCTTCATCCGGCTCGCCGCGAGGGTGAGGAATTCGGGCTGGATCAGCCGGCGCTTGTGGTGGCGCTTCTTGGGCCAGGGGTCCGGGAAGTAGACCCGCAGCCCGTCGAGCGCGTCCGGCGTGAGCATCTCGCGGAGCAGGATGATCGCGTCACCGTTGGCCACGCGGACGTTGGTCAGACCCGTACGCTCCGCGAGCCCGAGCAGATTGCCCTGGCCCGGCGTGTGCACGTCGACGGCGAGGATGCCGGTGCCGGGGTCCGCCGCGGCCATCTGCGCGGTCGCCTCGCCCATCCCGAAGCCGATCTCCAGGACGACCGGCAGCCCGTCGAACATCTCGTCGAGGTCGAGGACGCGCAGTCCGTCGATGTCCAGCCCCCACGTGGGCCACAGCCGCAGCAGCGCATCGCCCTGCCCCGCGGTCACCCGGCTCCTGCGCGGCTGGAAGCTGCGGATCCGTCGCTCGTGGTGCGACCCGGCCGGATCGGCGGCGGGCCCGCCGGGAAACCGCGGCTCGCCCTTGGCCCGGGTGATGACGACGCGCGCGTCGCTGACATGGGGGCCTTCGGTGGTGACGTTCTCGAACTCAGACACAATGCCCCGATTGTACGGCGCGGGCCGTGACCGGGGCCCCGCCCGGACCCCGCGCTGCCGCCCCCCGGACCTCGCGCCACCGCCCCCCGGACCCCGTACCCCGTACCTCAGTCTCCCCCCTGTGCCCTGCGGGCACGGGGAGACCCCAGCGGGGCTCAGAATGAGCCCATCCGGTCCGGGCCCGCCCTCACGTGATGTGCGCCAACACTCGCTTCGCCACCTCGCGGCCGATCGGGAGGGACGCCGTCGCCGCCGGGGAGGGCGCGTTCAGTACGTGGACCGTGCGGCGGGCCTCCTTGATCAGGAAGTCGTCCACGAGGGTGCCGTCCCGGAGCACCGCCTGGGCCCGCACCCCCGCGGCCGTCGGCCGCAGATCGTCCTCCGTGACGGCGGGCAGGAGCCGGCGGACCGCCGTGGTGAAGGCGCTCTTGGAGAGGGAGCGGTGCAGTTCGCCCGCGCCGTAGCGCCAGTGGCGGCGGGCGATGCTCCAGGAGCCGGGCCAGCTCAGCGTGGCCGCGAGCTCGCGCGGGTGGACCGTGGACCAGTCGTAGCCCTCGCGGGCCAGGGCCGGGACCGCGTTCGGTCCCACGTGGACGCCGCCCTCGATGCCCCGGGTGAGGTGGACCCCAAGGAAGGGGAATGCCGGATCCGGCACCGGGTACACCAGGCCACGCACCAGCTCGGGGCGCGCCAGCTCGTAGTACTCACCACGGAACGGGACGATCCGCATGCCCGGCTCGTCGCCCGCCAGCTGCGCCACCCGGTCGCAATGCAGCCCCGCGCAGTTCACCATGGCCCGGGCGCGGACGATCCTCCCGGAGGCCGTACGGACCGCGACACCCCAGGGCCGCCGGTCGACCGCCCGAACCTCCTCGCCGTAAAGGATCTCCGCGCCCGATGCGCCGGAGGCCTCCGCGAGCTGCGCCGCGACCGCACCGAAGTCGCACACCCCGGTCGTCCCGACCTGGATCGCCGCGAGTCCCCGCACCTGCGGCTCGTACTCCGTGATCTGCGCCGGGCCCAGCTCGCGCACCGGGATCCCGTTCTCCCTGCCGCGCTGGACCAGGGCGTGCAGCCGGGGCAACTCCTCGCGCCCGGTGGCGACGATCAGCTTGCCGGTGACCTCATGCGCAATTCCGTACTCCGCGCAGAACTTGACCATCTCCGCAGCCCCGCGCACGGCGAAACGTGCCTTCAGCGACCCCGGCCGGTAGTAGATCCCGCTGTGGATCACTCCGCTGTTCCGGCCGGTCTGGTGCCGGGCGGGGCCCGACTCCTTCTCCAGCACCACCACGGAGGTGCCCGGCGCCGCGCGCGTCAGGGCATACGCCGTCGAGAGGCCGACGATCCCGCCACCGATCACCAGCACGTCGCAGTCGTACGCCGCCGTCATCACACACCTCCCACCCAGGCTGCGCCGTCCCACGTGGCGCGGCACCTGATCGCGGCCGCGCCGCGGCCCGACCCCCCGATGATGCACTGGCCCACCGACAATCGCGTTAAACCAGGTGGGACACGCCTCACGTGAGTCGTACGGCTCACGCCGGAGCCATCAGCAGCGGCCTGGCCCGCTCCCGAAGCTCCGCCACTCGCGGCTCGTCCCCGTACGGCTCCAGCCGGTGCAGCAGATCCCGTACGTACTCCGTCGTACGCGCGGACGAAATCCGGCCCGCGACCTCCACCGCCCGGGTGCCCGCCGCGCAGGCCGCGTCCAGGTTTCCCGACTCCAGTTCGGCCACGGCGCTCACCACCAGGCGCAGCCCGTGCGAGCGGACGAACTCCTCCGTCGGCCGGGACAGCGCCTGCTCCGTGAAGCGCCGCACCTGCCGCGGCGCCTTCAGGTCCCGGTAGCACTCGGCGGCGTCGGCCGCGAACCGGTCGTACGAGTAGAAGCCCAGCCAGGACGGGTCCGCGTCGCCCTCCCGGGAACGCTCCAGCCACGCCTCCGCGGCCCTCAGCGCCGCTCCGGCCGCGGCCGCGTCGCTCGCCTTCGCGTGCGCCCTCGCCTCCACCAGCCGGAAGAAGCTCATCGTCCGGGCGGTGGCCAGCCCGCGGTTGCGCTCCACGGCCGCCTGCGCCAGGTCCACGCCCTCGTCGGCGAAGCCCCGGTACGTGGCCTGCAGCGACATGGAGGCCAGGACATAGCCGCCGAGCGGTACGTCTGCGGCGGCCCGCGCGAGCCGCAGCGCCTGGATGTAGTACCGCTGTGCCGCCTCCTGCTGGCCCGTGTCGAAGGCCATCCAGCCCGCCAGCCGGGTCAGCTCCGCGGTCGCGCCGAACAGTGCCCGGCCGACCTCGTCCGAGTACGAACCGAGCAGCAGCGGCGCCGCGTCGACCCGTAAGCACTCCGGGACCATCGACGAACGCCAGTCGCCGCCGCCGTACTTGGAGTCCCAGCGCCGGGCGTCCTCCGCCGCCTCGCGCAGCTTGGCGACGTCGCTGTGGCCCACGCGGACATGGCCGTCCTCGGGGACGTCCGTGCCTTCCGTGCCTTCCGCGCCCGCCCCGCCTGCTGAGCCTGCAGTGCCTTCGAAGGTTCGCTCCACCGACGAGTCGGCCGGGGTTATCAGCCAGCGGGACGCGGGCGTCGCGTACGCGCTCACCGCGAAGGAGCCCGCGAGCGACTGCCAGATCCCGCCGCCGCCGGCCCGCCGGCCCGCCAGATCCAGCCGGTACAGCTCGGTGGCCGACTTCACCGCCTCGCCCACATCGCGCGGGAAGGCGAGCCCGACCTCGGGGGCCGGATCGGCGTCCGCGAGCCCGATCTCGTGCAGCGGCACCGGGCGGCCCAGCTTCTGCCCGATGGCGGCGGCGATGAGATGGGGCGCGGCGCCCTGCGGCACCATGCCCTTCGACACCCACCTGGCCACCGACGTCTTGTCGTAGCGAAGGGTCAGACCGCGCTGCGCTCCGAGGTCGTTGACCCGCCGGGCGAGACCGGCGTTGCTGATTCCCGCGAGGGCGAGAACGGTGCCGAGCTTTTCGTTCGGCCCGCGTTGCTCCCTGGACATGCGCCACCCCTCGACACACAGACGGCCGCCGGGCGTCCGTGTCCGGCGTTCGTGCTGCTTTCTCCCCGTAGGACAACCCCACGAATCCCGGCCGCAAGAGCGCGTGGCCGAGCCCCTCGGAATATGCACCCCCCGCGGAGAACAGCAGTGACACACAGGGTAGTTCGCCGCATCCCGACCGTTAAGAGGCGGTGTTCCGTATGGCGAGATTGTTGTGTGTTCGACGGACGGAGGGCCGCTGGGGCGTGCTCCGGGTGTGTGGCCGTGCGCCCGCCCGTGCGCTCTCGTCCGGCCGGAACGGGAGCGCTTGCATGAGTGCTGCGTGGGTCGGCCCGCTGGCTAGGGATCCAGTGGGCTGGGGGACACCGCCGTCTCAATCCCCGCGGGCGGCGGACCGGTCCGGGAGGTGAACAGCGCCTCCCGGACTGTGCGTCTGTGCGGGTGTCTGTACGGATGTCCGGTTCCGTGATGCCCGGAGATTGGCTGAATGTCGCCCTTCCGTCGGGCGGCTTCCGGGGTTTGCCGGCGGCACCGCGATCGGTTCGCGGTCTGTGCGCGGTCGGTTCGCAGTCGGTCGGCGGGTTGCTGCGAGGCCGGATCGAGGCCGCATGTCGGGGGTAATGCCGACCGTCGGCAAATGGCCAATGCCAGGGGCGCGTTCACTTTTTGCGCGCGCGACCCGGAGCCCCTCCTGTGCGCTGTTGTCGTGGCAGCATGTCTTCATCGGGTGTGCCGAATCAGGTGTGCCGAGGGTTGTCCACAGGCTGTGGAGGCGCGATGCGGTGGCTGGTGGGGTGGAGCAGTATTGCCGCAAGCTTCGGCACGGCGGGCGCCGTGGGTACCCGGTCCTCCGATCCCGGCGAAGCGAGCCGCACTGTTCACCCCGTCGGCGCACAGCTCCTGTGGGGAGATCCCGATCCGCTCTGGGCCGTCGGCGACTGGCGGCCCGACGAGATCCGCGTCGTCACCGTCGACCCTCCCCCTGGCTCAGCCGGGGGGACCCCCGTCACCCGCCTTGCCGTACTGGGCTGTTGCGCCGCCGGCGACGAGGAGCTGCGCGTCGGGCTCTTCGCGGCGCGCGGCGGGGCGCTGCGCCATCTCACCGCCTGGGCCGGCAGCTATACCGCGGTCGTCCAGGTCGGCCGCCGGATCACCATCGCCGGTGACCTGGCCGGCGCGCGGCCCGTCTTCTACACGCCCTGGGCCAACGGCACGGCGTACGCCACGGCCGCGCTGCCCCTGGCCGACCTCATCGAGGCCCAGCTCGACATCGGGCACCTCGCCGCGCTGCTCGCCTGCCCGGAAACCCCCGAGGCGCTGCGCGACTCCACCCCGTACGCGGGGGTCAAGCGGATCCCGCCCGGCCACGCGCTGATCCTGCGTGAAGGCTCACGCGAGATCGCCGGGTACGAGCCGGTCGCCTCGCTCGCCGTCGCCGCGCCCCAACTCGACACGCGCCGGGCGGTGGACGCGATGCGGGACGCGCTCGTCGACGCCGTACGCGCGAGACTCACCGCGCCCCGGCACGCGCCCGAGACACTGCCGCCCGACCCCGGGCCCGTGCCCGGGATGGGCCCGGCGGAACGGCGCGCGGCACGGGGCGCGCCCGCTCCCGGCATCGGCGCGGACCTCTCCGGAGGCGTCGCTTCCGGGACCCTCGCGCTGCTCGCCGCCGGGCTGCCCGGGGTGCCCGGCACGATACTCGGCCACGGCACGGGCGCCGGGGAGCGGCTGCTGGCCGTGACCTTCAACGACTTGGCCACGCCGCAGGGCCGGGAGGCCGAGATGGAGCGTGCTCGGGCCATCGCCGCGAACCCGAGGCTGCACCACGTGGTCGTCGCGGCGGGCGAGGACGCACTGCCGTACGCCGGCCTCGAAGGACCGCTGACCGATGAGCCCGGCCCCTCGCTCGTCGAGGCCGAACGCAACAGGAGGCGGCTGGCGTCCGGCAGCGCCGACCACTTCACGGGGCTGGGTGCCCGCCAGGTGCTGGACGCGCATCCGGCGCGGCTCGCGGACCTGCTGATGGACCGCCGGCGGCGGCCGCTGCTCCGTCCCTTCTCGGCGCTGGCCCGCGCGTCCGGTCCGTCCGCGGGCTCGCTCCTCGTCCCCCTGACGGTCTACCGGGCGGCGCGGCGGCTCGCCCGTACGCCGTACCGGACCGGGCTCGAGTCGGCGGCGGCCCGCCTGCCGGAGGCGAACCGTGCCGCGACAGCGGTGAACGGGCCCCTCGGTGCGTCCCTGGCGGCCCTCACGTGGTCCCGGCCGGGACCGGCGGCGCGATGGCTCACGGGCGAGGCGCTCGCTGAAGTATCGGTTCGCCTGCAGGAGGCGGCGACGCGGCCGACGTCGGTGCAGCGTCCGGGGGAGGCGCGGGCACGCGCCGCGCTCGCGAGGCACGCCGCGGATCACCGGGTGCTGGAGCAGGCCGCGGAGGTGCGCAGCCAGCGGCTGCACGCGCCGTTCCTCGACAACCAGGTCGTACGGGCCGCGCGCGATCTGCCCGAGGCGCTCCGGGTGCAGCCCGGGGCACGGGCCGAGGTCCTGCGCGCCGTGCTCGCGGGCGCGGGCATCCACGATCTGCCGCCGGGCTGGGGCGCGCCGTCCCATGCGGCGTCGACGGCCGCGACGCGGGCGGGCCTGCGGGTCTCCCTGCCGGAGCTGATCGGGCTGTTCGACACGCCGCTGCTCGCCGACGCGGGGCTGGTGGAGGCGCGAGTCGTCCGCAAGGCCCTGCGGGCGGCGTCGGAGGGCGAGCCGGTCCCGCTGGACGGCCTCGCGGATCTGGTCTCCACGGAGCTCTGGCTCCGGCGGCTGCTGGCGCGGCGGGGCACATGCTGGACGGGGACGGCGGCGCCGCGGCAGCGGGCGGTGGCGGCGGGGGTGCCGCCGAGGCGGACGTTGCAGGCGTAGGCCCTTCCGGGGGGTGCGGGGTGCCTCCGGCGGGGGTGCGGTGCGCTTCCGGCGGGGTGTGGGGTGACGGTGTGCCCTCTGCCGTGGGCGTGGCCGGTGTGTCCGTCCTCAAGTGCCGGACGGGCTTGGGGCGCCCGGTACCGCGGGTGACCCGGTGTGTCCGTCCTCAATCGCCGGACGGGCTCGGTGCGGCTGCTGCCGGTGGGGGGTGGGGCTGGGCCCCTCCGGGCTCGACTCCTCGGGGCGGCATCCGGCCCGGGACCTATGTGCCCCGGCACGATGCCACCCCTGCGGGGCCGACCCTGCACGGCCCCGCCCCGGGCCGTCGCCCGACTGCGGGTCGTGGGTGGTGGGTTCCGGTTCGGCTTTGGTCGTCGGTCGGGTGCGGCTAAGGGCTGTCCCGTAATCCCCGGTGGATCAGCGCGCGGCGTCAGATGCGGTGCATCGCAAGGCGGAGGGTCGTCCTCATACTGGGCGTAT
>NZ_JBSGZO010000169.1:0-16549 GCF_053611045.1 Streptomyces sp. NPDC054841
GGGTGGCAGGGGGCGTATCCGGTGCCGGTGGGGAGGGCACCGGCACCGGATGCGGCCGGGTGGGCGGCGGGGATCACGCGCCGCCCACCGTCCGGTAGCGGTACAGGACCGTCTCCTCGGCGCTGAACTGGGAGAAGGGGAACGGCTCCGCGGACAGGGCGGTCACACCCGAGCCGAGGAAGGCGCGCGCGACGGCGCTGCCGGTCTGCGCGTAGACGACCAGCGGGATGCCCCGGGACCGGCAGCGCTCGAGGATGGTGTCGAACGAGCCGTTGCTCAGGGTCATTCCGGTGGCGACGACGGCATCGGCGCTCTCCAGCACCTCGTGCATGTCATCGGTGACGGGGTCGCCCCACTGGGTGGCCTTGAGGTTGAAGTCGCAGGGCAGCGGTTCCCCGCCTCGCTCGCGGATCGCCGCGACCAGCGGGTTGACGACGCCGATGAGGCCGACCTTGGCACCCTGCTCAATGTCCAGCAGGTCTGCGACGGCCGCGTCGCGGGCCGCCGCGCGGACCTCCGGGGTACCGGTCGGGAGGGTGACGGGCTCGGCGTCGCCCGCCTCGCCGGCCACGCGGTGCGCGCGGCTCTCGGAGAGATACGCATCGAGGGCGGCGATCCGCAGCGGGCGAGGGGCCTCGCGCAGCAGGACGTCGAGCGGGCTGCCGGAGGAGTCGCGGCATATCGACGGGTCGATCTCGCCCGCCTCGAAGGCACAGCCGCCGAAGGAGCCGCCGAGGCGGACCAGGACGTACTGGTTGAGGTACGTGGTGTCGCCGCCTGCCAGGCGGGTGCCGTGGTGGATCCAGAACACGCTGGTCGCGACGAGTTCGGAGGGAAGCGGTCCGTGTTCGCCGGCCAGGACGGCCTTGATGAGCGCGTCCACGGCCGGGGCCGCGGTGGTGGTGCCGACGGTGCGGGCGGGGCTTGTCCGGGTCATGGGATTTCCTGGATTCCTTTTCACAGGGCGGGTTGGGGTGTCGGCGCCGAGGCCGGGGCCGGGGCGCCGAGCGGCCCGCGGTAGGTGACCACCGGGTGGCCGAGGGGATCGGTGGTGAGTTCGGCGTCCACCTCGAAGACCTGGGCGAGCCGCTCGGCGGTCAGGACGGCGGCGGGGGCGCCGGAGGCGATCAGGCGGCCGTGGTGCAGGAGGAGCAGCCGGTCGCAGTACCGGGCGGCGAGCGACAGGTCGTGCAGCGCGACCAGGACCGTCTGGTCGGTCCCGTTCAGCAGCTCCATCAGTTCCAGCTGGTGTTTGACGTCGAGGTGGTTGGTGGGCTCGTCGAGCAGGAGCCCGTACGGCTGTTGGGCCAGCGCGCGGGCGATGTGGGCGCGCTGCCGCTCGCCGCCCGACAGCGCCTTCCAGGAGCGGCCGGCGAGCGCGGTGAGTCCGACGCGTTCCAGCGCCGCGGCGACGACCGCCCGGTCGGTGGCGTTCAGTCCGCGCCGGCGGTCCCGGAACGGGGTCCGTCCCAGGCCGACGACGTCGGCGACCCGCAGATCACTGTCCGCGCCCGAGTCCTGTTCGACGAAGGCGACATGGCGGGCGATCCGGCGCGCGCTCCAGTCCCGCACGGACTCGCCGCCGTACCGGACCGTGCCGGCTTCGGGGGCCCGCAGGCCGGCCAGGCAGCGCAGCAGCGAGGACTTGCCCGAGCCGTTCGGGCCGAGCAGTCCGACCGTCTCGCCGGGGGCGATGTCCGCGCTGACGCCGCGTACGACGGGCGTGCCCGCCACCGACCAGGTCAGTTCTTCGGCGGTGATCCTCACAGTTCACCCCGCCTGCGCAGGACGAGGAGGAAGAGCGGTACGCCGAGCAGAGCGGTGATCACGCCCACGGGAACCTCCCGGGGGGCGAAGGCGATCCGCGCCAGCGCGTCCGTCCACACCAGGAACACCGCACCCGCGAGCGCCGCGCAGGGCAGCAGCACCCGGTGCAGGGGCCCGGCCAGGAACCGCACCCCGTGCGGGACGATCAGCCCGACGAATCCGATGGCGCCGACGGTGGCCACCGCCACCGCGGTCAGCACGGCCGTGACCACGAGCAGCAGCATCCGGGTGTGCCGTACGCCGATGCCGAGGGACGCCGCGGTGTCGGTGCCGAACGCGAGCCCGTCGAGGGCGTCCGAGCAGAGCCACGCGGCCACCAGCCCCAGCGGGGTGACGATCGCGCAGACCACGACGGCGTTCCAGCGGGCCGGTGCCATCGAGCCCAGCAGCCAGTGGGTGACGGCCCGCGTCGTGTCCGCGTCCGCCGAGGCCATCAGGACGAGCGAGGTCAGCGCGGTGAAGAGCTGACCGACGACCACGCCGGTGAGGACGATCCGGACCGAGTCCAGCCCGGTGCGCCGCAGCAGGAGCAGGAGCAGCCCGAAGGAGAGCAGCGCGCCGGCGAGCGCGCCGCCGGTGACACCGAGCGCGCCCGCGCCCAGCCCGGACAAGGGCAGGACGACCACGGTGACGGCTCCGGTCGAGGCGCCCGAGGAGACGCCGAGCAGGTAGGGGTCGGCGAGCGCGTTGCGGGTGACCGCCTGGAGCACCGCGCCGCACACGGCGAGCGAGGCGCCGACGAGGGCGGCCATCAGCACGCGCGGCAGCCGCAGATCCCAGATGAGCGAGTCCATCAGCGGGGGCAACGGCTCCACGTCCAGGCCGAGATGAGTGCCGAGGACGCGGGCGAGGCCGGCCCAGCCCACGTCGGCGGTGCCGATGCGCACGGCCGCAGCCACGGAGCCCGCCAGGGCGCCCGCGGCGAGGAGGAAGAGAACCACCCGGGCCGCCGCGGACCGGCCGGTCCGCCCGGCCGGTCCGGGCGTTCCGGCCAGTCCGGTCGGCAGGGGCCGGGTGGTGACGGAGCCCCCCGTCAGCACCCGCCCGCGGGCCGCCGGGAGCAGGAGATCCGCCGACTCCCTCCTGGTGTCCGGGTCAGCGGACATACCCGAGGTCCTTCATACCCTTCGCCAGCAGCCCCAGGGTGTGTACGGAGCGCACCGAGGGGTCCAGCTCGATGCCCGGCACCTCCAGGATCTTGTTGTCTCGGACCGCGGCCAGCTTGGAGATCACCGGGTGCCGGGTCATCGTGGCCCGCTTCTCCGCTGCGCTGTCGCCGGGTCGGCCGCGCTCGGACAGGTCACCGATCACGATGAAGTCCGGGTCGCGCTTGGCGACTTCCTCCCAGGAGACCTCGGGCCAGTCCTCGTTGACGTCGTCGAAGGCGTTCTTCGCGCCGACGATGCGGCTCATCTCGCTGGGCAGGCCGGTCCTGCCCGCCACGTACGGCATGCCGTTGAAGACGGAGTAGAGGTAGACGACGGTCGGCCGGCCCGCGCCCTGGGGGACCTTGGCGGCGTTCTCCCCTGCCCTGGCCACGGCGGCGCGCTGGTCGGCTGCGAGCCTGCCGGCCCGCTTCTCGGCGCCGAAGATCTTGCCCAGGTTCTCGTAGTCGGAGAAGAGGAGCTCGAAGGGGGTCTTGCCGGCCGGGTTCTGCTGCGGGCAGTCGACGGCGCTGACGAAGGCGGGGACCTTGAGGGCGTCGAGCTCCTCGCGGGTGCCGGCCCGGTCCTTGGTGTAGAGGTCCGTGGAGCCGGCGACGATGAAGTCGGGGGTGGCTGAGCGCAGTTGCTCGCCGGTGGCGACCTTCGGGGCGATGACAGGGATCCTGGCGTACGCGGACTCGTACTTGGCGGGGATCTTCGTCTTGAGGTTGGCGGTTCCCGCCATCCGGTCCTGCAGCCCGAGTTCGAGCAGGGTCTCGGTCGAGGTCTGGTCCAGGGCGACGGTCCGCTTCGGTGGCTGGGCGAAGGACACCTGGCGGCCGCAGCTGGTGACGGAAGCCGCGTCGGCCCGGGCCGCGGGCTTCGTGTCCGTCCTGGAGGCGTCGCCGGCTGCGGTGGAGCAGCCCGCGGTGGCGAGGGCGATGGTCAGGGCGATGCCGAGGCGGGCGGGGTGGCGCATGGGTTCTCCGGTCTGGGAGTGAGGGCTTGGGTGTTGTCGTGCACCCGGGCAGGAGTGCCGCGTTCGAAGGGTACTGTAATGGAATTCATTTTCATTAACACCCGGGGTGCGGCCGCCGCGCGGCACCCCCGCTACCGAGGAGCAACCACACCGTGGCGACCACATCCGCGCCCACAGCCTCCAAGTCCCAGACGTCGCCCCCGCGTTCGGTCCTGCGCGACATCGCGTTCCTGCGGCTGTGGGCGGGCACCACCGCCTCCGGCCTCGCGACCTGGGCCCTGCCCTTCGTCCTCGGGCTCGCCGTACTGCACCGCGACCTCGGCGCCGCCGGCCTCGGCCTGGTCCTCGCCGCCCGCACCGCCGGATTCCTCGCCGCCGTCGCCGTCGGTGGCGTACTGGCCGACCGGCACTCCCGCCGCGTGGTGGTGCTCTGGTCGGCCCTCGCGGCGGCGGTCGCCACGCCCCTGCTCGCGCTCGGGCTCGGCCGCTCGCTCGTGCTGATGACGGCCGCCGCCGCCCTCGCGGGCGCCGGACAGGGCGCCTGCCGCCCGGCCTTCCAGGCGCTCACCGCCGAGACCGTCGACCCCGAGCGCCGTCAGCAGGCCAACGCCGCGATGACCATGGCGGTCCGGAGCTCCACCCTCGCCGGACCCGCCCTGACCGCACTGCTCGCCGCCTTCCTCGACATGCGGACGCTGCTGCTCGGCATCGGCCTGCTCTGGCTGGTCGCCGCACTCGTCCCGGGCAAGGGCATAACCACAGCGGCGGACCCGGCCGACGAGCCCGCCCCGCGCGCCGGCTTCCGTACGGAGTTCCTCGAGGGAATACACGAGGCACGCCGCCACCCCTGGTTCCTCGCCGGACTCGCCGCCCTCGTCGCCGTCATCGCCCTCGGCTACTCCGCCACCAGCGTCGCACTGCCCCTCGTCAGCCGGGACCGCTACGACACCGAGTGGGTGCTGGCCGCGGCCATGACCGCGTACACCCTGGGAGCGCTCGGCGGGGCCCTGGTCATCGCCCGCCTGCGGCCGCGCTCCCAGGGCTGGGCCGCCTTCGCCGGGCTGGCCGCGTACGGCGTCGCACCGCTGAGCCTGATGCTGCCGGTGCACCCGGTCGTGGTCGTCGCCGCGTACGCCGTCGCCGGGACCGGCATCGAGCTGTTCAACGTGCCCTGGTTCACGGCCACTCAGCGCGAGGTCGCCCCGGACAAGCTGGCCCGCGTCTCCTCGCTGGACTTCCTGGTGTCCTACGGCCTGGCACCGGCCGGCCTCGCCCTGATCGCCCCGGCCATCGACCTGTTCGGGGTCACGGTAGTACTCGCCGCATGCGCCGCCGCCTGCTTCCTCGTACCGGCCGCCGCGGCGCTGGTGCCCACCGCCCGCCACTTCGCGCGGACGGCTCCCGCGACGACGGACTGACGGGGGCGGCGAGACGAGACCCCGGCCGGTGACGACCCCTGGAAAGCGCCAAGGACCGGTTGGAGCCTTCGCGGTCACGCCGCGCGGGTCGGCCCCGGCTCCGATGCCGGTTCCGCCATGAGCGCGATCAGCGAGGCGCGGGCGACGAACGAGGGGACTGTACCGACCGGGGTGCACAGCCCGGCCGGGGAGGCGGCTTCCATGTTGACGATGCGTCAGGAAATGTGCAAAGCGTGCGTCACGTGCATCAGACATGCGCCAGGACAGCGCCCGTGACGCCCGCAGTGCACATACCGCACGCCACCCAGAAGCCGGAGGTCAGGCGCCCTTCCCCACCGGCTCCAGGATCGCCACGCACTCCACGTGATGTGTCATCGGAAACAGGTCGAACGCCCGCAGCGTCCGCGGCCTGTACCCGTTCTCCCGGAAGTACGCCAAGTCCCGCGCCAGCGCAGCCGGGTCGCACGCCACGTACGCGATGCGGCGGGCGCCGAGGGCCGAGACGTACTCGACGGTGGAGCGGCCCGCGCCCGCGCGGGGCGGGTCGAGGACGACGAGGTCGGCCTCGGTGATGCCGGTGCGCGGGAGGACGGATTCGACCTTGCCCTGTTCGATGCGGACGCGCGGGAGGTCCTGGAGGTTGTGGCGGGCGTCCTCGACGGAGCGCTTGCCGGATTCGATGCCGAGGACCGCGCCCTTCTCGCCGACGCGCTGGCCGATCGCGCCGGCGAAGAGGCCGACGCCGCAGTAGAGATCGAGCGCCGTGTCGCCCTTACGGGGCATCAGGCCCTGCATGACGGCCTGGACGAGGACCTCGGCGGCCTTCGGGTGGACCTGCCAGAAGCCGCCCATGCCGACGCGGTAGGTGCGGTCGTCGGCGCGCTCGCGGACGAAGGGGCGGCCGTGGACGCGGTGGACGCTGCCGTCCCTTTCGTGGATACGGAGCACGGAGACGGGCTTGTCGAGTTCGACGATCGGGAGGCGGGCGCCCGGGCGCGGGGTGAGGATCACCTGGCGGTCACCGGAGCCGGTGGCGGCGATGGCCTCGATGGACGCCATGCCCTCCCAGGTGCGCTTCTCGATGCCGAGTTCGGTGACGCCGGGGGCTGCGATCATGCAGTGCTCGACCGGCTCGACCTCGTGGGAACGGTGGCGCCGCAGGCCCGCCTTCCCGGAGGCGTCGACCGCGTACTGCACGCGCGTACGCCAGGCGGGCACCTCGCCCGCGGGCAGCTTGTCGCCCTCCGCCGGCATGACGGTGCCGTCCCAGCCGGCCTCCTCCGGGGTGAGGCCCGCGAGCCGCTTCAGCTGCTCGGCGATGACCTCGCCCTTGAAGCGGCGCTGGGCGCCCGGCTTGGCGTGCTGCCAGTCGCAGCCGCCGCACTTGCCTGGGCCGGCGTACGGGCACGGCGCTTCGACGCGGTCCTTCGACGCCTCCAGGACGCGTACGGCGTCGGCGCGCAGATAGCGGGAGCCCTCCTCGCCCTCGGTGACGCGGGCGACGACCTTCTCGCCGGGCAGCGCGTGCCGGACGAACAGGACGCGGCCCTCGTCCGTGCGGGCGATGCAGTGGCCGCCGTGTGCGACGGGGCCGACCTCGACCTCGTACTCTTCCCCGACCAGCGAAGACTCAGGTGCGTTCTGCATGACGGGGACGGCTCCAGGGAAACGAGAGGGGGGCGTCGCCCTGTGCGGACGACAGCCCCCCAGTCTACGTGGGTGCGAGGACTCCTCAGCTCTTGGTGCTGGGCTCCTTGGGACGCTCGGTCACGGGGCCACGGCGCACCGCTCCCGGCGCGTTCCATTCCTGGCGCTTCTTGGCCCGCTTCTTCGCGACCTCGGAGGACTCCAGCTGGTACGGGACGGAGGTCACCATGACGCCCGGGGTGAACAGCAGACGGCCCTTGAGACGCAGGGCGCTCTGGTTGTGCAGCACGTGCTCCCACCAGTGGCCGACGACGTACTCGGGAATGATCACGCTGACCGCGTCCCGCGGGCTCTCGCGCCGCAGGCTCTTCACGTACTCGATGATCGGCCGGGTGATCTCGCGATAGGGCGAGTCCAGGATCTTCAGCGGCACGTTGATGCCCCGTCGGTCCCACTCGTCCTTGAGCGCCTTCGTCTCGGCCGGGTCGACGTTGATGCTGAGCGCTTCGAGCTTGTCGGAGCGCATCAGCTTGGCGTAGGCGACGGCGCGCAGGGTTGGGCGGTGGACCTTGGAGACGAGCACGATGGAGTGGACGCGGGAGGGGCGCACGGTGTCGTCGGTCGGCTCGTCGGGGGCGGCGATCTCCTCGGCGACACGGTCGTAGTGCCTGCGGATGGCCGACATCGTGGCGTAGAAGATCACCATGCCGAGCAGGGCGACCCAGGCGCCGTGCGTGAACTTGGTGACCAGGACGACGACCAGCACCAGGCCGGTGAAGAAGGCGCCGAAGGCGTTGATCGCGCGGGAGCGGATCATGTGGCGGCGCTTGGCCTGGTCGCGCTCGGTCCTCAGATGGCGGTTCCAGTGCCGGACCATGCCGGTCTGACTGAGCGTGAAGGAGACGAAGACGCCGACGATGTAGAGCTGGATCAGCTTGGTGGAGTCGGCGCCGTACACCCAGACCAGCAGGACCGCCGCGCCGGCCAGCAACACGATGCCGTTCGAGAACGCGAGCCGGTCGCCGCGGGTGTGCAGCTGGCGCGGCAGATAGCGGTCCTGGGCGAGGATCGAGCCGAGCAGCGGGAAGCCGTTGTACGCGGTGTTCGCGGCCAGGAAGAGTACGAGCGCGGTGGCGGCGGCGAGGAGCACGAAGAAGAACGTGCCGTCGCCGAAGACGGCGGCCGCGACCTGCGAGATCACCGGGTCCTGGACATAGGCTGCGCCGACCGGCGCGCCGTTGTTGAGCAGGTCGTGGGCGGGGTTCTCGGCCATCTTGACGTCGGTGGCCATGGCGAGGCCGATGATGCCGCAGAACATCGTGACGGCGAGGGCGCCCATGAGCAGCAGCGTCGTGGCGGCGTTCTTGCTCTTGGGCTTGCGGAAGGCGGGGACGCCGTTGCTGATGGCCTCGACGCCGGTGAGCGCGGCACATCCGGAGGAGAAGGCGCGCAGCAGCAGGAAGACGAGTGCGAAGCCGGCGAGCCCCTGCTGCTCGGCCTTGATCTCGAATCCGGCGGTCGGGGCCTTCATGCTCTCGTCGAGGACGAGGCCCTGGAAGGCGCCCCACGCGATCATGATGAAGACGCCGGCGACGAAGACGTACGTCGGGATGGCGAACAGCTTGCCCGACTCCTTCACCCCGCGCAGGTTCATCAGTGTCAGGAGCACGATGATGCCGATGGCGCAGAGCACCTTGTTCTCGACGACGAAGGGGATCGCGGAGCCCAGGTTCTCGACGCCGGAGGAGATCGACACGGCGACGGTGAGGACGTAGTCGACGAGCAGCGCGCTGGCGACGGTGAGGCCGGCCTTGGGGCCGAGGTTGGTGTTCGCCACCTCGTAGTCGCCGCCGCCGCTGGGGTACGCGTGAACGTTCTGCCGGTACGAGGCGACGACGGTGAACATCAGGACCACGACGGCGACCGCGATCCAGGGGCTGAAGTGGTATGCCGACACACCCGCGATGGAGAGGACCAGCAGGACTTCTCCCGGGGCGTACGCCACCGAGGACAGCGGGTCGGACGCGAAGACGGGGAGTGCGATGCGCTTCGGCAGGAGCGTTTCTCCGAGCCTGTCGCTGCGCAGCGCCCTGCCGATCAGGATCCGTTTGGGAATGTCGGTCAGTTTGGACACGCAAGGGATCGTAAGGGTTCCCTCTTGACGAAGCCCACCCGCGGCCCCCTCCGGCGCGGAATCGCACGGTGCCGACATGCTGACGTCACCCCGCGGCAATCGAACGAGCACGTAGCGCTACGTACGACGCGACGGCGCCCGGCATCCCCCCGGCATTGCCACCGCGGATGAGGGCAACCCAGGCGCCGCGTCATAAGCTCGTCAAGGGCAACATCGCACGCTGCTGCCCCGTCGTTGCCCGGCAGAGCCGAGAGAGAAGAGTGAGCAGGGTGTTTTCGCAGGTCAGCGGGTTGACCAGGACTGCGGGGTAGATAGGTGCACATCGTCATCATGGGCTGCGGGCGAGTGGGAGCGGCGCTCGCGCAGACCCTGGAGCAGCAGGGGCACACGGTCGCCGTCGTCGACCAGGACCCCACGGCCTTCCGTCGCCTGGGCTCCGGTTTCGGCGGTCGCCGCGTCACCGGTGTCGGCTTCGACCAGGACACCCTCCGCGAGGCGGGCATCGAGGAGGCCGGCGCGTTCGCCGCCGTCAGCAGTGGCGACAACTCCAACATCATCGCGGCCCGGGTGGCCCGCGAGATGTTCGGGATCGAGAACGTCGCGGCGCGGATCTACGACCCGCGGCGCGCCGAGGTCTATCAGCGCCTGGGCATCCCGACCGTGGCGACGGTCCGCTGGACCGCGGACCAGATGCTGCGCCGGTTGCTGCCGTCCGGCGCCGAGCCGCTGTGGCGGGACCCCAGTGGGGCCGTACAGCTCGCCGAGGTGCACACGTCACCGGCCTGGATCGGTCACAAGGTGAGCAAGCTGCAGGAGGAGACGGGCGTGCGGGTCGCGTTCCTGACCCGGCTTGGCGAGGCGCTGTTGCCGACCTCGCAGACGGTGCTGCAGGAAGGGGATCTGGTCCACGTGATGATGCGGACGGACGAGATCGAGAAGGTCGAGGCGGCGTTCGCCCAGGGTCCCGAGGAGGGCGGTCACTGATGCGGGTCGCGATTGCCGGGGCCGGCGCGGTGGGTCGTTCCATCGCGGGCGAGCTGCTGGAGAACGGGCACGAGGTGCTCCTGATCGACAAGGCGCCCACCGCCATCTCGGTGGAGCGGGTGCCGCAGGCCGAGTGGCTGCTGGCCGACGCCTGCGAGATCACGTCGCTGGACGAGGCGGCGCTGCAGCGCTGCAACGTCGTGATCGCGGCGACCGGTGACGACAAGGTCAATCTCGTCGTGTCGCTGCTCGCGAAGACCGAGTACGGCGTGCCGCGCGTGGTCGCCCGGGTGAACAACCCCAAGAACGAGTGGCTCTTCAACGAGGCGTGGGGCGTCGACGTCGCGGTCTCGACCCCGCGTCTGATGTCTGCTCTGGTCGAGGAGGCCGTGAGCGTCGGCGACCTGGTGCGGCTGCTGCGCTTCAGCCACGGCGACGCGAACCTGGTCGAGCTGACCCTGCCGCCGGAGTCGGCGCTGGCGGGCACGCAGGTCGGGGATGTGGCCTGGCCCGAGGACACCTCGCTGGTGACGATCATCCGTGGCCCTCGCGTGCTCACCCCGCACAACGAGGAGACCCTGGAGCCCGGCGACGAGCTTCTCTTCGTCGCGGCCCAGGCTCGCGAGGAGCAGCTGGAGGACCTCCTCTCGGTCCGCCGCGAGGACACGACGTCGAGCTGACACCCGTACACCGGTTGGGGCCCGGGAGACCCGTACGCGGGCGCTCCCGGGCTCCGCTGTTTCGCGCGGCGTGGCTGCTCCCGGGCTCCGCTGTTCGCGCGGCGTGGCTGCTCCCGTGGCGCGGCACGCGCAGGGCCCGGAACCGTGTGGTCCCGGGCCCGGAGCTTTCGCCGAAGGGGCGCGTGGTGGCCTACGCCCCCTGTTCGCGAGAGGCAGCGGCCTCGCGGGCCTCCTCCTCGCGCTCCTTCGCCTCCATCTCCGCGAAGACGTCGATCGGCGGCGGGGCCTTTGCCAGGAAGACCCACGTCAGGTACACCGCGAGCAGGAAGGGCGGAATCTTGAGGGTGACGAGGACCCAGCCCAGCTGGGTGGTGTCGGCCCACCAGTAGAGCGGGAAGAGGATCGCGCACTTGGCGAGCAGGATCAGCCCCCAGGCCCAGCTGGCCTTGGCGTAGGCCTTCTTGCGGCCGGGGTTGCGCTTGCGCCAGGAGAGGTTCTCCTTGAAGACCGGGCCGAGGATGAGGCCGATCAGCGGGACCCCCGCCAGGGTCGTGATGATGTACGCGAGGGCCAGGCCCAGCGTGTACAGCATGCCCGGCAGATAGAAGTCCTTCGCGTTCCCGGTCATCATCGCGAAGACGACACCGAAGGCCACACCGAAGACCCCGCTGAACGCGTGCTTCATCGTGTCCCTGCGGACGAGCCGCACGGCGACGAGCACCAGCGAGACCGCGAGGGCCGCGATCGCCGAGAGGTGCAGGTCCTTGTTGATCGTGAAGATCGTGACGAAGAGCAGCCCGGGCAGGACCGTCTCCACCATGCCGCGTACCCCGCCGAAGGCTTCGAACAGGGCCGCCTCCGTCACGGCCTTGACATCCGCGTCGGACGTGCCGCCGCCTTCCTGCTTCTGTGTGGTCGGCTTGTCGAGAGACGTCACCGGCTACTCCTGTCCGAGCGGTCGCAGCTCGTATTTGGGATTGAACAGCACCCGCCGGCCGTGACTCATGGCGATCCGGCCCGAGGCGATCATCTTGCGGCCCGGTTCTATGCCCACGATCGAGCGCCGGCCCAGCCACACCACGTCCAGGGCGGCGGAGCCGTCGAACAGCTCCGCCTCCAGGGCCGGGACTCCGGCCCGCGGGCGCAGGGTGACCGTGCGCAAGGTACCAGTCACCTTGACGATCTGTCGGTCGCCGCAGGAGGAGATGGGCGTGCAACCCGATGCCTGCGCGTCCTCCTGGAGCTCCTCGGACTCAAGGTCCTGCTGGGAGCTGGAGAGGCGGTCGAGCATCCGGCGGAACCGGCCGACCGGCTTCTCGGCGTTCTCGGATCGAGGTACGGCACTCATAACAGAAAGCGTACCGGGGGCGTTGCTGAACCAGATCAATGCCCGGTGGACGGGATGTGTGGACGGGATACGGATCAGGGCTCGAAGCGGTAGCCCATGCCCGGCTCGGTGACGAAGTGCCGGGGGTGCGAGGGGTCGGCCTCCAGCTTGCGGCGCAGTTGCGCCATGTACACCCGGAGATAGTTGGTCTCCGTGCCGTAGGACGGCCCCCACACCTCCTGGAGCAGTTGCTTCTGGCTGACCAGCCGGCCGGTGTTGCGGACCAGGACCTCCAGCAGATGCCACTCGGTGGGGGTGAGCCGGACATCCCGGCCGTCCCGGTTGACCTTCTTCGCCGCGAGATCGACGGTGAAGTCCTCGGTCTCGACGATCACGATCTCGTCGTCGCCACCGCCGGCCGGCTCGGCACGGCGGACCGCGGCGCGCAGCCGGGCCAGCAGCTCGTCCATGCCGAACGGCTTGGTGACGTAGTCGTCGGCTCCGGCGTCGAGCGCCTCGACCTTCTCGTCGGAGGTGTGGCGGGCGGAGAGCACGAGGATCGGGACGCGGGTCCAGCCCCGCAGGCCCTTGATCACCTCGACACCGTCCATGTCGGGCAGGCCGAGGTCGAGGACGACGAAGTCGGGGTGGCGTGCTGCCGCGAGCTGCAGCGCGGTCGCGCCGTCGGGGGCCGCGTCGACTTCGTACTTGCGCGCCTTCAGGTTGATCACGAGGGCGCGTACGATCTGCGGCTCGTCGTCGACCACGAGCACTCGGGTCATGAGTGCCTTCCTTCCGTCTCTTGTCCGTGGGTCGGGGTGGCTCTGCCGGGTCAGCCGGTGATCCCGGCGGGGAGTTCGGGGCTGACCGGAACGGCTCCGCGTGCCGCCCGCAGGGTGAGGACCATGGTCAGCCCGCCGCCGGGGGTGTCCTCGGCGGACAGTGTGCCGCCCATCGCCTCGACGAAGCCGCGGGCGACGGCGAGGCCGAGCCCCACGCCGGCGCCGCGCGGGGCGTCGCCGTAGCGCTGGAAGGGCTCGAAGATACGATCCTTCGCCTCGTCCGGGACGCCGCGGCCACGGTCCACGACCCGTACGTCGACGCGGTCGCCGAGCGCGCTCGCGGACACCATGACGGGTGTCGCGTCGGGACTGTATTTGACGGCGTTCTCGACGATGTTGGCGACGGCCCGCTCCAGCAGCCCCTTGTCGACGCGCACCATCGGCAGTGCCTCGGGGATCTCCAGCTCGACCGCGGTGTCGGGGACGCCGACGAGCGCCATGGGCACCACCTCGTCGAGGTCGGTGTCGCGGATGAGGGGGGTGACGGTGCCGGTCTGCAGGCGGGACATGTCGAGCAGGTTGCCGACAAGGTGGTCGAGGCGGTCGGCGCCGTCCTCGATGCCTTCGAGGAGTTCGGCGCGGTCCTCCTCGGACCATTCGACGTCGTCGGAGCGGAGCGAGGAGACGGCGGCCTTGATGCCTGCGAGCGGGGTGCGCAGATCGTGGCTGACGGCGGCGAGGAGCGCGGTGCGGATGCGGTTGCCCTCGGCGAGCTTACGGGCCTCCTCGGCCTCTCCGACGAGGCGCTGCCGCTCCAGCACGACGGCGGCCTGGGCGGCGAAGGCGCCGAGTACCCGGCGGTCCTCGGCGGGCAGGACCCGTCCGGAGAGGGCCAGCGCCATGTGGTCGCCGACGGGCATGTCGACGTCGGCGTCCTCGGGCCGGTCGGCGGGTGCGGGGCCCACACTGCCCGCACAGGTCCACGGGTCGACGTCGCTCACGCGCTCCAGCAGGGCCACCGACTCCATCCCGAAGGTCTCACGGACCCGCTCCAGCAGGGCGTCGAGTGCCGTCTCGCCGCGCAGCACACTGCCGGCCAGGAACGAGAGGATCTCGGACTCGGCACGCAGCCGGGCGGCCTGCTCGGTACGGCGGGCCGCGAGGTCGACGACCGAGGCGACCGAGATGGCGACCGCCACGAAGATCACGATGGCGACGATGTTCTTGGGGTCGGCGATGGTGAGCCTGTGCAGCGGCGGGGTGAAGTAGTAGTTCAGCAGCAGTGAGCCGAAGGCGGCGGAGGCCAGCGCCGGGAGCAGTCCGCCGAGCAGCGCCGCGGCCACGGTCAGCGTCAGGAACAGCAGCATGTCGTTGGCGAGGCCGAGTTCGGCGTCGATGTGCGTCAGCAGCAGCGTCAGCAGGGCGGGCCCGGCCACACCGACGAGCCAGCCCCAGATGATCCGGGAGCGGCCGAGCCGGGCGCCGCGGGCGACGGGGAGGCCCCGGCCCTTGGCGACCTCGTCGTGGGTGACGATGTGGACGTCCAGGTCGGGCCCCGAATCACGGGCGACGGTCGCGCCCACGCCCGGCCCGAAGACGTACTGCCAGGTCTTGCGGCGGGAGGAGCCGAGCACGATCTGGGTGGCGTTGACACCCCGCGCGAAGTCGAGCAGCGCGGCAGGGATGTCGTCGCCGATGACATGGTGGAACGTGCCCCCCAGGTCCTCGACCAGCGTCCGCTGGACCGCCAGCTCCTTGGGAGAGGCGGACGTCAGACCGTCGCTGCGGGCGATGTAGACGGCGAGGATCTCGCTGCCGGAGCCCTTGGCCGCCATACGCGCGGCGCGACGGATGAGGGTGCGTCCCTCGGGGCCGCCGGTGAGGCCGACGACGATGCGCTCGCGGGCCTGCCAGGTGGAGCGGATGTTGTGCTCTCCGCGGTACTGCTGGAGGTATTCGTCGACCCGGTCGGCGACCCAGAGCAGGGCCAGCTCGCGCAGGGCGGTGAGATTGCCGGGCCGGAAGTAGTTGGAGAGCGACGCGTCGATCTTGTCCGGCTTGTAGATGTTGCCGTGCGCCATCCGGCGGCGCAGGGCCTGCGGCGACATGTCGACCAGCTCGATCTGGTCGGCGCGCCGGACGACCTCGTCCGGGACGGTCTCCCGCTGGCGTACGCCCGTTATCGACTCGACGACATCGCCGAGTGACTCCAGGTGCTGGATGTTGACGGTCGAGACGACGTCGATCCCGGCGGCGAGCAGCTCCTCGACGTCCTGCCAGCGCTTCGCGTTGCGGGACCCGGGGACGTTCGTGTGCGCCAGCTCGTCCACCAGAGCGACGGCCGGTTTGCGCGCCAGGACCGCGTCCACGTCCATCTCGGGAAAGACGGTGTCCCGGTAGTCCATCCGGCGGCGCGGAATCTGCTCCAGCCCGTGCAGCATGACTTCGGTGCGCGGCCGGTCGTGGTGCTCCACGAACCCGACGACACAGTCGGTTCCCCGTTCGACGCGGCGGTGCGCCTCGGAGAGCATCGCGTACGTCTTGCCGACGCCCGGTGCCGCTCCGAGGTAGATCCGTAGTTTGCCGCGTCCCATGGCCTCATTGTCCTTCGACCGCAGCCATGCGGTGGCTGCTGCGTCCACCACGGACGCCTCGTCGAAGCTACCGCCCTGAAATCCGGCGAAACGGACAGCGCGTGGTCCTGGGGGACGTATTGACGCGATTCTGACGCACTTGGCAAGGCCGCCGGCGCGCCCTCGACTGCGTGTGGCCGTGCCTACCGCTCGGTGATCTCGCCGATCTCGCCGTCGCTCAGTTCGAGCACGCGGTCGGCGAGGCCCAGGAGCTGGGCGTCGTGCGTGGCGACCAGGGCGGTGACGCCCTCGCTGCGGACCACCGCCCGCAGCAGCTCCATGACCGCGAGACCGGTCTCGGCGTCCAGCTGACCGGTCGGTTCGTCGGCGATCAGCAGCGCGGGCCGGTTGGCAAGCGCACGGGCGACGGCGACGCGCTGCTGCTGGCCGCCGGACAGCTCGCCGGGGCGCTGGGCGGCGTGCTCGGCCAGACCGACCAGGGAGAGCAGCAGCTCGACACGCTCCTCGCGCTCGCGCGGGTCGGTCTTGCGCAGCCGCATCGGCACGCCGACGTTCTCGGCGGCGGTGAGGATCGGGATCAGCCCGAAGGACTGGAAGACGAAGCCGATACGGTCGCGGCGCAGCTCCAGCAGCCCGTCCTCGCCGAGCCCGGAGAGATCGGTGCCGTCGACGGTGATCCGGCCCTCGTCCGGGGCGTCGAGGCCGCCGACCAGGTTGAGCAGGGTGGTCTTCCCGGAACCCGATCGCCCCTTGAGGGCGACCAGCTCACCGCGCGGGACCTCGAAGGACACCCCACGCAGTGCATGTACGGCGGCGGCGCCGGTGCCGTACGAACGGTGCAGATTCTCGACCCGCACCATGGCGCCGGGCGCCGGGGCCGGCGCGACGGCCGTGCCCGAGTGTCCTGTGCCGCTCTCCGTCATGCGCTTCCTCCGTCGGACCGCTCATCCCCTCACCCCCGGGGTGGCGGACCAGTATCCGGTCGGACGACCAGGAGTGGCAAGGGAGTTGAACGCCGGTGGGCCGCACCCC
>NZ_JBSGZO010000170.1:0-16518 GCF_053611045.1 Streptomyces sp. NPDC054841
GTGTAGCGGGCGGTCAGCGGACCGATCACCACCAGCAGCAGGACGTACGCGGTGGCCAGCGGCCCCAGCGCCGGTTCGATCCCCGCGGTGACGGCCAGCCCGGCGATGACGATCGAGAACTCGCCCCGCGCCACGAGAGTGCCGCCCGCACGCCAGCGTCCCTTGACTCCGACACCGGCCCGGCGCGCCGCCCAGTACCCCGTGGCGATCTTCGTCAGGGCCGTGACCACTGCCAGCGCCAAGGCAGGAAGGAGGACGGGCGGGATGCTCGCGGGGTCGGTGTGCAGGCCGAAGAAGACGAAGAACACGGCGGCGAACAGGTCCCTGAGCGGGCTGAGGAGTGTGTGGGTGCCCTCGGCGACCTCGCCGGAGAGAGCGATGCCGACGAGGAACGCACCTACGGCCGCGGAGACTTGGAGCTGCTGGGCGATGCCCGCGACCAGCAGGGTCAGACCCAGAACCACGAGCAGGAGCTTTTCAGGGTCGTCGCTGGAGACGAAGCGGGAGATGACCCTGCCGTAGCGCACGGCGACGAACAGCACCGCCCCTGCCACGCCGAGCGCGATCGCCAGGGGCAGGCTGCCTGCGGCGAGACTGACACCGGCGAGCAGCGCGGTGATGATCGGCAGGTAGACGGCCATGGCCAGGTCTTCGAGGACCAGGATGCTGAGGATCACCGGTGTCTCGCGGTTGCCGACTCTGCCGAGGTCGCCGAGGACCTTGGCGATCACTCCGGAGGACGAGATCCATGTGACGCCCGCCAGCACCACGGCCGCGACGGGGCCCCACCCCAGCAGCAGCGCGGCCACGGCTCCGGGCAGCGCATTGAGGGCGAAGTCGACCAGCCCGGCCGGATACTGGGTCTTCAGGTTGGAGACCAGGTCACTGGCGGTGTACTCCAAGCCCAGCATCAGCAGCAGCAGAATCACACCGATCTCGGCGCCGATCGCGACGAACTCCTCGCTCGTCCCCAGCGGCAGCAGTCCGCCCTTGCCGAAGGCGAGACCCGCGAGCAGATACAGCGATATGGGCGAGAACTGGAAACGGCCGGCGAGCCGTCCCAGCAGACCGAGGCCGAGGATGATCGCACCGAACTCGATCAGGAAGACAGCGGAGTGCACCCGTTCACTCCCGCCCGAGTATCGCCGCGGCCGCGTCCACACCCTCGCGGGTGCCGATGACGATCAGCGTGTCCCCGCCGGCCAGCCGGAAGTCCGGTGCCGGGGAAGGAATGGCGTCGGCCCTGCGCAGCACGGCGACGATGGAGGCGCCGGTCTCCGTACGCATGCGTGTCTCGCCCAGGACGCGCCCGTTCCAGTGCGAGTGGACGGACAGTTCGATCCGCTCGGCGACCAGGCCGAGATCGGTGGTGTGCAGAACGTTCGGGCTGTGATGGGCGGGCATCAGCGCGTCGATCAGCGAGGCCGTCTCCGCGCCGCTGAGGTGGAGCGACTGAGCACACGCGTCGGGGTCGTCGGCCCGGTAGACGTTGACCGTCCGGGTCCCGTCCCGGTGCGCGATCACCGACAGATGACGGTGCTCACGCGTGGTGAGGTCGTACTGGACACCGATGCCCGGCAAGGGCGTCGTGCTCATCCGTGGAGCAGGCACAGCCCGTCCCTTCCTGATCCCTGACTGTTCGAAAGCCCGCGATGGGCAGCGGGGAAGCTGATCCGACCGCAGCGACCGCACATGTTGCCATCAACCGACCGTGTCCTGATATGGGTGTCACCACGGATGGACAGGGCCCGGGGACAACGGTCAGGGTGAGGCGGGGACACGAGTCCCGCCGCAGGTCAGAGGGTGAATGGACCTCAGGGGTATGAGCGGCGACAGTGGAGGGGTGAGCCCACCGAGGAGGCACAGAGAATCATGTCGCTGTACTGGCGGATCTTCCTGCTCAACGCCGCCGTGCTCGTCGTCGCCGTCCTGCTGCTGCTCGGACCTGTCACCGTCTCCACCCCCGTGCTGATGGGCGAGGCCCTGGTGCTGGTTGCCGGGCTGATCGCCATGCTCGTCGCCAACGCGGTACTGCTGCGGATCGGCCTCGCACCGTTGCAGCGGCTCACCCGCGCCATGGCTACGGCCGACCTGCTGCGGCCCGGCAGCCGACCGGCGGTCACCGGCCATGGCGAGACGGCCGAGCTGACCGCGACGTTCAACGCCATGCTCGACCGGCTGGAAGCCGAGCGTGCCGGCAGCAGTGGCCGCGTACTGTCCGCGCAGGAAGCCGAGCGTCAGCGCATCGCACAGGAGCTCCACGACGAGATCGGCCAGACCCTCACGGCCGTCCTCCTGCAGCTGAAGCACTGCGCGGACCGGGCCCCCGGCGCGTTGCGGGACGAACTCCGCCAGGTGCAGGAGGCGACTCGAGGAAGTCTCGACGAGATCCGCCGCATCGCCCGGCGGCTCCGTCCCGGGGTGCTGGAGGAACTCGGCCTCCACAGCGCCCTTCGGGCCCTGGCCGCCGAGTTCACCACCCCCGGTCTGAACGTGCGGCACCACATCGATCCCGGTCTGCCGGCACTGGACCAGGAGACCGAACTCGTCTTCTACCGGGTTGCCCAGGAAGGACTGACCAACACCGCCCGCCACTCGGGCGCCGGCCAAGTGGAACTGCATCTGCGCAACCTCCCAGGAGGGGGAGTGGGACTCCTGATCCGCGACAACGGCAAAGGACTCGGTCAGTCGACGGAAGGCGCCGGGATGCGCGGCATGCGCGAGCGGGCCCTGCTGATCGGAGCCGATCTGACCCGCGGCAACGGTGAGGGCGGCGGAACCGAGGTGCGCCTGGACGTCTCCGCGGCGAAGGGGAACGCCCGATGACCGGACCTGCCCAGACCCGCATCCTGCTCGCCGACGACCACGCGCTCGTGCGCCGCGGAGTCCGGCTCATCCTCGACAACGAACCCGACCTCACCGTCGTCGCCGAGGCCGACAACGGCGCCGAGGCGGTCGCCGAGGCCCGCACCGCACGGATCGACCTGGCCATCCTCGACATCGCCATGCCCCGGATGACCGGTCTGCAGGCCGCCCGCGAGCTGAGCCGCCTGCGGCCGGACCTGCGCATCCTCATCCTGACGATGTACGACAACGAGCAGTACTTCTTCGAGGCCCTCAAAGCCGGTGCCAGCGGCTACGTGCTGAAATCCGTCGCCGACCGCGACCTCGTCGAAGCCTGCCACGCGGCGATGCGCGACGAGCCCTTCATCTACCCCGGCGCCGAGACCACCCTCATCCGCAAATACCTCGACCGCGCCAGGCAGGGCGACCCCCTGCCCGCCAGGGCCATCACCGACCGCGAGGAGGAAATCCTCAAGCTCGTCGCCGAAGGCCACACGTCGAAGGAGATCGGCGACATCCTCGTCATCAGCACCAAGACCGTCGAACGCCACCGCGCCAACCTGCTCCAGAAACTCGGGCTGCGCGACCGCCTGGAACTCACTCGCTACGCGATCCGCGCCGGGCTCATCGAACCGTAGTCACGCCCACCACGGCCGACGCGTTCGCCCAGTACGGCCGGCGCCGGCCGTGGCTGATCGCTCGTATCACCCGTTCTGATGCGCATCTCGGGCACGGTTACGGCCATGATGTCCAGAATTGGCCCCACGAAGTGTTGTGTCTCCTCACAGGGGTGAAGACGGATGCCGACGTATGTCACGCTGCTGAACTGGACCGATCAGGGAATCCGGAACTACAAGGACACTGCGCAGCGCGCCGAGGCCTTCGGAGCCGCGGTGCAGAAACTCGGGGCGAAGCTCCTGAACATCTACTGGACCGTCGGTGCGTACGACCTCGTCGCCGTCGTCGAGGCGCCCGACGACGAGACCGCCACTGCGGCGCTCCTGCAGCTCGGCGGGGTGGGCAACGTCCGTACCACGACCCTGAGGGCCTTCGACCAGGAGGAGATGGGCCGCATCATCGCCAAGGCCACCGGCTGAGGACCGCGCCAACTACGACAGGCGGCCTCGACCGGCATGCCCCGGCCGACGAGTTCGCGGGCACCCGGCCCCCGGCGAGCGTGCCGACGAATAGAATCGGCTTTCATGTCGAACGCTGACGAGCTGCTTGTTGACATTGCCGCCATGGTGGAGTCCGAGCAGAGCAATCAGATGTCCATGACCGTGGTCACCGGCGGCGCCGTCATCACCGGACGGCTGGCTCCCGAAGCCGTGTGGAGGCAGCGCGTGGCTGAGGTCCTGAGGGACTCGGACCGCCTCCGCCCGTTCTCCGGAGTCTTCACCGCCGACCGGACACGGGACCGGCCCGACCGCGGCGGGCCGCCCACGCATCTGCACTTCCACGTCGCCCGGATCCTGCAAGGCAACATCGGGATCCCCGAGACGGGAGGGATGTACCGCGTCGCCATCAAGGACGTCAGCGGCTGGACCGTCGGAGACTTCAGCTACTCCGATCGCTGAGCCACCGTGGTGGTCAGGTCGGCGGGTCGGGACGGCCGTGGGCGCTGCCTCATGCAAGGATCGCCGCACGTTCAACCGGTGACGCACGGGACGCGAGATTCCCCGACGTCAAGAGCGAAAGACATCCGCATGGACCTGAAACTCGAAGTCATCGTGCTGCCCGTTTCCGACGTCGATCGGGCAAAGGGCTTCTACGAGGCGGCGGGATTCCGGCTGGATATCGACAACGTCGCCAGTGAGGACTACCGGTGTGTGCAGTTCACACCGCCCGGCTCCGAGGGCTCGATCATCTTCGGTAAGGGGGTCACCTCCGCCGCCCCCGGCTCGGTCCAGGGCCTGTACCTCATCGTCTTCGACATCGAGGAGGCCCGCGCAGAGCTCATCGGCCGCGGCATCGAGGTGAGCGAGGTGTTCCACGATGCCGGAGGGATCTTCCACCACGGCCACGACGCCGGAGAGGTCATCCACCCCGCCGGAGACGAGGGGCGGGTGGCCGGCCCGCACCCAGCACGTGCCGACTACGGCTCCTACGCCACCTTCAGCGACCCGGACGGCAACGGCTGGGTGCTCCAGGAGGTCAGGAAGAGGGCCCCCGGCCGCTGACACTGTGTCAGCCGGCCGGGGTGCGGCGGCCGTGACCAGCCTGATCAACGCAAGGGGCGGACCTGCGGGGCCCGTCCCTACGAGCCGGGTCAGCCGGTCAGGGTGGCCACGGACCGCATGGCGAGGAAGTTGCTGCGGTAAGCGTCGTGGGTCGCGGCGCCCTCGACGCGCAGGAGGGCCTCGTCGTTCTCCCGCAGGGAGGAGAGGTCGAGGTTGTGGGATCCGGTGAAGGTCCACTTGGTGTCCGGGTGCCCGGCGTAATTGCCCTCGACCAGAAGGTACTTGGAGTGGACGAAAAGATCGTCCCCCTCGCTCGCGGGCGTGCCGTTGTCGAGATGCAGCTTGTACGGCTTGATCCGTGCATGGTTGCCGAGGGCCGTCAGCTCGTCGGTCTCGTTGTAGACGACTTCGACCCAGCAGTCCTGATCGGCCAGCGCCCTCAGCTTGGTGGCCACCTCCTCGCGGTAGAAGGCGTACGCGGCGACGCGGATGACGGTCTTGTGGGAGGCGGACCCGACCGTCGTGTTACCCGTGCACGTCACGTTGTTCAGCACGTCGACGATGAGGTCGCCGCTGCTCTGCGGGAAGAAGTAGTACTTCTCACCCCCGGCGGTGGCTCCCTGCCGGAAGTAGTCCGCATTGCGGTTCTCGGCGGCGAGGTCGTTGAAGTACCCCGTGTACGCCGTGTAGAGCTCGGTGTTGCCCACGGACGTGTAGGCGTTGTTCCAGAACCGGGAGGTGTTCGCGGCCGTCTGGTTGGCGGATGTCTGGATCACCACGTCCTCGGCAACTCCCGGGTCGCCCACCCGGGAGAAGAGGAAGAACTTGTTGTGGTTGATGTGGTTCTTGGCGGCGTTGAACGTCGCGTCGGCGATGCACGCGCGGTCCGCGGGACAGATGTGCACCCAGGATGCCTGGGTCATGTCCGTACCAAGGGCGGACGTGAGCTGTGTCGCGGCCGTGGAGGTCGAGTAGGAGTGGTCCAGCACGACACGCACCTGAACCCCACGCTGGTGAGCGCGTCCGAGTGCGTCGCTGTACCCGGTGTCGGTCAGGGCATACATGGCGGCGCGCAGCGTACGGCCGCTCTGGGTGTCGTCGATCGCCTTGATGATGTGGTTCTTGACCGCATCCTGTTCAGCGGGGGTGCCCAGGGGGTTGTTGAAGACCGCGCCCGTGGTGAGTGCGGGCCCCGTGTCCGCCGCCAATGCGGCGGGGTACGGGACCAGAAGCGCAGCCAGAAGGGACCCTGTGAACACGACCGTCGCCCATATACGTCTGATGTCTCTCACTCCTCGACACTGATCGTTCCTGCTGTGAGCAGGTGCACGATAGCCCGTGCCGATGGCCCCGCCGCCACGAGGCCCGGTAGATCATTTGGGCCCGGGTGACTCAGGTCACTCTCTCACGCCGCCGGCTTCGGCCCCGGGAGTGGCTCAAGCGGGCTGCACCGCTCCCGCCACCAGGGCGGCGGTCACCGGGTGGGCGGGGGAGGTGAACACCTGCGCCGTGGGACCCGATTCCACGGCGCGGCCCGCGGACAGGACAAGGAGGCTGTCGGTCCGGCCGGCGATGAGGCGCAGGTCGTGGCTGATGAGGACGAGGGCGAGGTCGCGGCCGGCCCGTAGCTTCTCGAGCAGGTCCATGACCGCAGCGGCGGTTCCGTCGTCCACGGCGGAGGTGACTTCGTCGCAGACCAGTACGTCGGGATCGGCCGCCAGCGCGCGGGCTATGGCGGCACGCTGGCGTTGGCCGCCGGAGAGCTCGTGGGGGTAGCGGTCCGCGAAGTCGGCGGGGAGCCCGACCTGTTCGAGGAGCTCCAGGACGCGGGCGGCGGAGCGGTCGCGGCCGGTGCGCCTGTGCAGGCGCAGCGGGCGGCCGATCGTCGCTCCGACGGTGCGGCTGGGGTTGAGGGTGCCCAGGGGGTCCTGCGGTACGAGTTGGAGGCGTCGGCGCTGTTCGCGGGTGCGGCCGTGCGCGGCGGTGGCGAGGGGTACTCCGTCGAGGGTGACCGTGCCGCTGGTGGGGCGGTGGAGTCCGACGATGGCACGCACCAGGGTCGTCTTGCCCGAGCCGGAGGCCCCGACGATGCCCGTGCTGGAGCCGGGCGCGACAGTGAGGTCGATGTCCTGGAGGACGGGTGTGCGGCGGCCGCGTTGCACGAAAGCGGCGTGCAGGCCGGACACTTCGAGTACCGGTGAGCCGGCGGGGAGTGGCCGGCCGGTGACGCGCGGGTCGGGGCGTGGCGGTGTGACGGCGCCTTGAGACAGGTCCACGACGTCGTCGGCGAGTCGGGACACCAGGTCGGAGTCGTGGCAGGACAGTGCGACGGCGAGCCGGTGGTTGACGGCCAGGTGGCGCAGGAGTTCGGCTATCTCGTCGCGCACTTCCGGATCGAGCCCGGCGGTGGGTTCGTCGAGGAGCAGGATGGCAGGGCGGCGGGCCAGTGCCCTGGCCAGAGCGACGCGCCGCTGCTGACCGCCGGAGAGTCCTTTGGTGCCGCGGTCGGGGAGGCCGTTGTCCGTGGGCAGTTGCACCTCGGCGAGCAGCGCGTCGAGGGCCTCGCTGCTGCGGTCCACGGCGACCTCGGCCAGCAGGCGGCGTACCTTCATCCGGGGATTGAGGCCGGAGCCGGGGTCCTGGCCGACGTAGGCGAGGCGGTGGCGGCGCAGCAGGCGCAGCTCGGACGGAGCCAGCTCCAGTACGTCGCGGCCCAGGACCTCGACGCGTCCGGCCGTGCGCCGCATTCCCGGCGCCAGGACGCCTGCCACAGCGCGGAGCAGCGTGGTCTTGCCGGTGCCGGAAGGGCCGGTGAGTGCGGTGATGCGGCCGGGGCGGACCTTCATGCCGGCGCCGTCCAGGAGCAGACGGCCGTCCGGGGCGGCGATGGTCAGGTCCGTGACGCTGACCGCCGTTTGCGAGTCGGGGACTTGGCCCTCGGGGTACCAGGCGGGCATGTGGTTCACAGGTGGGTCACCGCCTTCCGGCCGGTCTGGGGGACGAGTGCCGAGGCGGCGAGGTTGACGCTCATGGCGAGGAGGCCGATGGCGATGCTGGGGGCGAGGACGGCCCAGGGGTTGAGGACGATGCCGGCTGAGTTCTCGCGGATCATCAGGGCCCAGTCGGCAGCGGGGGGCTGGGGCCCGACTTGGAGGAAGCTCGCGGTGGCGACGACGTAGACGGCGGCGACGAAGCGGAGCCCGAAGAGCGCCAGGAGGGTTGCTCGCAGGTTGGGCAGGACTTCGCGTACGACGAGGTGCCACAGCCGTTCGCCGCCGACCGCCGCCGCCTCGATGTAGCCGGAGGCCGCTACGGGTGCGGCGGCGCCTGCGACGAGCCGCACCGCGTACGGCACGCCCATCACGACCGCCGCGGCGATCACCGCGAACCGGCCGCCTCCCGGCCAGGACAAGGCGACGAGGAGGATGCCGAGGACGGCGGGCAGCAGCATCAGCACGTCGGCCGACCGCTCGATGATCCGGCCGACCGCAGGCCGCAGGGCGCTGACCGCTCCGAGCAGGGCGGCCGCCCCGACGACCAGGACGGTCACGAGCAGGGATGTGGCGATGAGTTCGCGGCCTCCTGCGAGGAGGCGCGCGAGTACGTCCCGGCCGAGCTGGTCGCCTCCGAGCGGTGCCCCGCCGCCCGGTTCGGCGTACGGGGCGGTGACCGGGGTGTCGATGGCGTGCGGCGCGAGCCACGGCCCGACGACGGCGAGGGTCACGAGCAGAAGCGCGGGAAAAGTGCGCAGGATGACGCCTTGCCGAAGTCGGCGGCGGGCGGCCCGTTTCGGGGCGGCCGGGTCCGGAGCGCTCCCGCTGGAAACCGTCGCATCCGCGGCAGTCATATGCGGCCTCCCGAGGCCCAGGCCCGTATCAGATCGGCCAGCAGCAGCACGCCGGTGATGACGGCTCCGGTGAGGGCGACGACGCCGGCGACGACCGGGCTGTCCCGGTCGGTGACCGCGCCGGCCAGCACCGAGCCGATGCCGGGGTAGTTGAAGACGGTCTCCACCACGACGGCGCCGCCGAGCAGCATGCCGGTCGAGGTGGCGATGCCCGCCGCAATGGTGGGCATCGCGCCGGGCAGCAGGTGGTGGGTGAGGATGCGGTGGCGCGGCAGGCCGTCGATCACGGCGGTCTCCACGTGCGGGGCCCTGGCCTCGTCGGCGAGGGCGGCGCGCACGATTCGGGTGTTCCAGCCGGTCTGCGGGATCGCGAGAGCGAGTAGGGGCAGGACGAGCATCTGCCAGGAGGCGGGCGAGCCGTCGGCGTCGGTGAGGGTGACGGCGGGCAGCCAGTCGGTCCAGAGCGCGAAGACGAGGACGAGGGCGACCGCGACCACGAATTCGGGCAGCGCGAGGACACCGGTGGCCGTCGACGAGACGGCCCGGTCGGTCCTGCCGTCGGGCTTGAGCGCCGCCCAGCAGCCGAGGGCGAGCGAGGCCACAAGGGTGACCAGCAGGGCCGAGCCGCCGAGGAGCAGGGTGTTGGGGAAGGGCCGGGACAGGAGGCCGGTGACCGGCTCGCCGTGGGCGGAGATGCCGAGGTCGCCGGTGGGCAGGCCGGTCATCCAGTCGGTGAAGCGGGTGAGGAGGGGGCGGTCGAGGCCGAGGAGCTCGCGCCGCTCGGCGAGGTCGGCGGCGCTCTCGCCGCGTTCGGAGGTGGCGGTGGCCGCGTCGCCCGGCAGCAGTTCCACGGCGGCGAAGACGGTGGCGAGCAGCACGGCGAGCAGCAGGGCCCGGCGGGCGAGCAGCGCGAACACGCGCAACACCAGCCGCAGGAGCCCGGACAGCACGGGCCGGGCCGGCCGGGAGGCGGAACCTCCGGCCGGCTGGGTCGTGGACTGCGCCGCCGTACGGCTCAGCGGGCCAGCCATGCCCGCTCGAGCTGCACGCGTCCGTAGCCGGGCAGGGTGGGCAGGCCGCGCACCGGGGCGGCGGCCAGATCGATGCCGTCGGCCATGCCCCACAGCAGGTAGCCGGACGACTCGTGCTCGATCCGCTGGACATCGTGGAGCAGCTCGGTCCGGGCGGCCGGGTCCTTGGTCGCCATGGCCTTGCGGTACGCGGCGTCGAACTCCGCGTTCTTCCAGCCTGCTTCGTTGGTTCCCGAGTCGGAGACCATGGTCTTGCTGACGAAGAAGACCACCGAGTCGTTGGTGCCCCAGTAGGTGGTGTAGAGGTCGCCCTTGAGCCAGGTCTTGTCCCAGAAGGTGGCGGAATCCTGTTTGACCACCTCGATCTTCACCCCGGCCTCGCGCACCTGGATGGCGAACAGCGTCGCCGACTCGGCGAGACCGGAGATGTCCTCGGTGGTCATCAGCTTGTACGTCCTGGACGTGTCGAAGCCCGCCTCCTTCAGCAGCGATTTCGCCTTGGCGAGGTCGCGGGCGCGCCGCGGGATGTCCTTGGCGTACGCCGGGTCGCCGGTGCCCAGGATGTCGTTGGCGACGGTTCCGTAGCCGGACAGGACCTGCTTGACCATGGCCTCGCGGTCCACCGCCAGCCGCAGCGCCTCACGGACCTTCCCATCCGCGAACGAGCCGTCGGCGGTGCGCATGACGATGGGCATGGCCATGTCGTTGGGGCGGCGGATGATCTGGATGTCCTTGCGCTGCTCGGCGGTACGTGCGGCGACGGCGCCGGCGTTGGACGCGACGTCGATCTGCCCGGCGAGCAGGGCGTTGGCCATGGCCTGCGGGGACTCGAAGATCTTGACCTCGATGGCGTCGAGGAGGACCTCGCCGCCGTACCAGTTCTCGTTGCGTACCAGACGGGCGTTGCCGGAACGGAACCACTCCAGCTTGAAAGGGCCGGTGCCGGGGGCTTTGTCGAGCTCCTTGTCCGTCGTGTCCTTCTTGAGCACGAAGGTCGTCAGGCGGGTGAGCAGGGGCAGTTCGGCGTTGGCGTAGTCGGAGACCAGGACGACGGTGTCGGCGCCTTCGGCCTTGATGTTCTCCGCCTTGATGCCGGGCAGGCGGGAGGCGCCGGAGGGGGTGTTACGGAGCCGGCGCAGCGACCAGACGGCATCGTCGGCGGTGACCGGGGTGCCGTCGTGGAACTTCGCGCCCTCGGCGATGGTGAAGCGCCAGGTCTTCAGATCGTCGGACGCCTGCCATCGGGAGGCCAGCCGAGGCACGGTGTTGGTCTTGGCGCCGGGGGCCGTGAGGGTGTCGTGGACGAGCGCGATGACGAGGTAGTCGCTCTCGTTGGCCTGGCTCCCGTGCGGATCCCGGGTGATGGCCGAAGTGCGGCCCAGCGCGCCGACCCGGAGCGTGCCGCCCTTCGTGGGCTTGCCGTCCGCGGCGGCGGACTTGGCCGAGGTGTCACCACCCCCGGAGCAAGCGGCAAGAAGTGCCGTCGTGCCCATCGCTCCTCCGGCCCACAGCACTTGGCGCCTGTTCATGTTCACGTGCGTCCTCGATCCATTTCAGACCAACGGGGACGTGCTTAGGTTTGCCTACCCTAATGACAATCGTTGCCGCAAGGCCCTGCGTGCCGATCGAACCGATGGCCGAATGGCACCCGGCGCGTCGTCGCGCCCGAAGCGTGCGCCGCGTGCTCCGTCTTGATGCGCCAGCCGGTGCATCGCCAACCCGTCACTAAGGTTTGCCTAACCTTAGTTCCCTGCTAGCGTGCGGAGCGTCGCCAGCAATCGCAGCCCTGCAGCCACGCATGGGTTGCACTGGCCTGCCGGTTACGAATCCGCAGCCCCGGCCTCGGTGACGGTCCGGCGTCCCAGCACACCTGATTGCTCCTGCCGCCCGACGGAAACGGACTTCCTCGCCATGAGCAAGGCAGCCTTACCTGTCCGCCGGCTCGACGCCCGTACGCTGGGCGAACTGGGCCAAGCCGCGGAGAAGATACTCGACGAATTCGGCACATCGGCCACAACTCCCGGGCTTCTGCGACGGGTTGCCCAGGCAGCCGACGAGTTCAGCGAGACCCTGCGTCACCACTGCCGGCCCGTCGACACCGCCGACGGGCTGTTCGTCCTGCACGGCCTTGATGTCGACGACGACGCGATCGGCCCGACGCCCGCCAGTTGGGCCGCCGCCGGGGACAGCGGTGCCGTCTGCGACATCACGCTGCTGCTGCTCGCCACCGTGATGGGCAACCCCATCGCCTGGGTAGGGCAGCAGAACGGCCGCTTCGTCCACAACATCGTCCCGTCACCCGGGCACGAGGCCGAGCAGACCGGCGCCAGCAGCACCGTCCTCCTCAGCCCGCACACGGAGGACGCCTTCCACCCTGGCCGCGCCCACCTGCTGATGCTCGGGTGCATGCGCAACCCCGACAACATCGGCACGACCGCCGCCAGCATCCGCAGGGTCCGACTCGCGGACGAGGACATCGACATCCTGACGCGGCCCGCTCTCCCGATCCTCCCCGACGACGCCTACGCCGAAGCCCAGGGCTACGCCGACGAAGCGCCTCCGGCCGTGCCCACGCTGTTCGCCACCGAGGACGGCATGACGCTGCGCTTCGACCCGGCCTACACACCGCTGGATGAAGCCGACGACACCTACCGGGCCGCCTACCAGCGCCTGGAGGCGGAACTCGCCCGCGTCTCCGTCGCGGTCAGCCTCACCCCCGGCGAAGTCCTCGTCGTCGACAACGACCTGGTCGTCCACGGCAGGGTGCCCTTCCAGGCCCGCTACGACGGCACCGACCGATGGCTCAAGCGCGCCTCCGTCCGCGTCCCCGGACGGCTCACCCGCCCCCTGGCCGAAGCCGGCGAGCACGGCTACGGCCAGGCCGCCCTCGAAGCCCACACCGCCTGAACACCCGCCCACGGACCGGAGGAACACCATGACCGACACCTCGATCGCCCCCGCCGGACCCCGCGCATCCGGCGACGACGAACACCTGCGGCTACTGTCGAAGACAGACCTGGCCGGGATCGAGATATCCCTGTCCGACGTGGTCGCCACCGTGGAAGGCGCCTACCGCACCCTCCACGCAGGCCAGTCGGACAACCCCCGCAAGCTGACGGTCAAGCCGCAGGACGGGCACTCGGTCTCCTACGCCATGCTCGGGCGCGACGGCTCCCGCAACGCCGTCGCGATCAAGACCTCGTACAAGCACGGTCTGGACAAGGGCCGCGAGGAACAGCACTACTACACGACGCTGACCCTCTACGACGATGTCACCGGTCTGCCGGTGGCGATGATGGACTGCTCCCGCATCGGCTCCCTGCGCACCCCGGCCGTCTCCGCGCTGCTCGCCCGCGAATGCGCGGCGCCCGGCGCCCGCAGCGCCCTGGTCATCGGCACCGGAACCCAGGGCCGGCTCGCCTTTCCGTTCCTGCTCACCACCGTCCCGGACCTCGACCGGCTGATGCTCTTCGGTACCCACTCCGAAGGCATCGCCGCCGTACGCGAGCAGTTGCAGGCCCACTTCCCCGACCGCGACGTCGAGATCGTCACCGATCTGCGAGCCATGGCCTCCGACGCCGACGTCATCGTCGCCACCGCCGGAGCCCACACGCCCGCCGCTGTCGAAGCGGGCTGGCTCAAGCCTGCCGCGCTGACCATCCTTGTCGGTCACGGTCTCGCTCCCTCGACCCTGCACCAGGCCGACCGCGTCATCGCCACGAGCGAGGCACAGATGAACGTCACCGGCACGGACATGGCCGACGCCGACGGCGAACTTCCGGCTGTCGATGCCGAGTTCCCGCCGGTGCTGGCGGGCGTCGTCGCCGGCCGCCGCTCGGCCGAGGAGCGGATCTTCGCCTACAACAGCGGCCTGGTCGTCACCGACATCGCTCTCGGACACCGCTTCGCGCAGCTCGCCCTTGCCCAGGGCCTGGGGACCGAGGTGCCGCTGTGGCAGTGAGTCGCCCCGCCTGGCCGACTCTGCCCGTCCTTGCCGACCCCGCCACGGACGCGGTCCTGGCCAGCGGACTGATCGAGGAGCTGTCCTACGCCTTCGGCGGCCCGTTCCATTTCCTGCTGCCGGACGCCTTCGACGCCAACCTTCAAGGGCTTCGGTCCGCCCTGGACGAGGCGGGTGTGGACGGCTTCGTGTACTTCGCGAAGAAGGCCAACAAGGCCGCCGTCTGGACCGAACGCTGTGCCGTGAACGGCGCGGGCGTCGACGTCGCGTCCGTCGGGGAGCTGCGCGAAGCCCTCGGACACGGGATACGTGGGGGGAACCTCGTGGTCACCGGCCCGGCCAAGGGCACGGAGCTGCTGAGCCTCGCGCTCCGGCACGGCGCGCTGATCGCCGTCGACGCACTCGACGAACTCGACACGCTCATCACGATGGCCCCGCCCGGCGCCCTGCGCCCCGCCCGGCTGCTCCTGCGCTGCCTGCCGCCGTCCCAGCCGAACAGCCGCTTCGGTATGAACGATGCCGAGTTGAGCGCCGCCATGGACCGCTGCGTGCAGGCGGGCGAGGCGGTAGGCATGGAGGGCTTCAGCTTCCACCTGTCCGGGTATGCCGTCCAGCCGCGCGCCGACCTCGTCGGCCGCCTGGTCGACCTGTGCCTCGGGGCCCGCGTCCTGGGCCTGGAGGCCGACCGGATCAGCATGGGCGGCGGCCTGGCGGTCAGCTACACCGACGCCGACAGCTGGCGCACCTTCCTCAGCGAGCAGAAGAGCAGTCACTACCACGTGGGCAAGTCCTTCAGCACCGGCGACTTCTACCCGTACCACTCGCCGGCCGCAGGAGCCGAGGCGCTGCGAGCCCTCCTCTCGGCCCGACCCGGGGGCCACGGCCGGAGTCTCGCCGAGCTGCTGAAGCAGGCCGGTGTCGCCCTGCTGATGGAGCCCGGGCGCGCGCTGCTGGACCAGGCCGGCGCGACCGTGTTCCGGATCCAGGGTGTCAAGGACCGCGACGGCTACCAGCTCCTGACCGTCGACGGCACCAGCCTGAGCCTGTCCGAGCAGTGGTTCAACAGTGAGTACCTGCCCGACCCGCGCCTGCTCTCCCGGAGCGCGGACGCCCCAGCCGGTACCTGGCCCGCCAGCATCGGGGCCGCGACATGCCTGGAGTCGGACATGCTCACCTGGCGCAAGATCCCCTTCCCCCGCCGGCCGCGCACCGGTGACCTGCTGGTCTACCCCAACACGGCCGGCTACCAGATGGACTCCAACGAGTCGCCCTTCCACGACCTGGCCCTGCCGCCGAAGGTCGTCATCGACCACACCGGGCGCGCGCGCCCCCGCTGGCGGCTGGACCACCACTTCACCTGAGCCGTCGCCCCCGTACCGTCCCCCTCAGAGGAGCATTCGATGCCCGGAGCACTTCAGCGCCCCGCCGTGGTCTCCCGTGTATCCGACCTCATCGGCTACACCCCCCTGCTGGAACTCGCCACCACCGAAACCGGCAGCCGCCTGCTGCTGAAGCTGGAGATGTTCAACCCGACCGGCACCGCGAAGATCCGCATGGCGCGCCAGATGGTCCTCGACGCCGAAGCGCGCGGCGAACTGCGACCCGGCGGCCGGATCATCGAGTCCACCTCCGGCAACACCGGCCTCGGGCTCGCCGTGATCGCCGCCGAACGGGGCTACACCTTCATCGCCGTCGTCGACAACCATGCCAGCGCCGACAAGCTGCGCGGTATGCAGGCCCTGGGCACCGAGCTCGTCCACGTCGTCGACAACGGCACCGAAGACCTCGCCACGGCCGCCCGCGAGGAGCTCGCCGAAGAGATGGCCCGCGGTCAGGAGAACACCGTCTTCACCGAGCAGCACAACAACCCGAGCAACGGCGTCGGATACTTCCCCGTCGCCCACGAACTGCATGAGGCACTCGACGGCGACATCGACGTACTCATCGGAGCGGTCGGCACCGGCGGAAGTCTCTGCGGCACCACCCGCGAACTGCGCAAACTCATACCCGGCTGCACCACCATCGGCGTCGAGCCCAAGGGGTCCACCGCCTTCGGCGGCCCCGCCCACGACTACCACCAGTCCGGCACGGGCACTCCGGAGGGAGCTCCGATCGGCGCCTTGGTCGACTTCGACCTCATCGACGAAGGCGTCAAGGTCGGCGATGTCGAAGCCTTCGCCACCTGCCGCGCGGTCGCCCGCACCGGACTGCTCATCGGCGGCTCGGCAGGCGGTGTCGTCCACGAGGCCCTGACCCGCCTGCCGTCGCTGCCCCCCGGCAGCACTATGGTCGCGCTCGTCAACGACGGCGGAGAGAAGTACATGGACACCGTCTTCAACGACGACTGGATGCAAGCCCGCGGCCTGCTCGATCCCGGAGCGGAACGGGAAGTCGACGAGCTTCTCACCAAACTCCGCAGGAGCCGGTAATCCCCATGACGGCCACCCTCCTCCGCGACAGCCGCGCCCTGGCCGGCCTCGCCGTCCCGCTCATCCTCACCCAGCTCGCCCAGGTGGCCCTGACCACCACGGACACCGTGATGATGGGCATGCTCGGCACCCGGGAACTGGCGGCCGGGGGCCTGGCCATCGTCATCTTCAACCAGCTGCGCACCATGGGCGTCGGCCTGGTCACCTCCGTCGGCAACCAGACAGC
>NZ_JBSGZO010000171.1:0-16498 GCF_053611045.1 Streptomyces sp. NPDC054841
GAGCTCGTGCGTTCCGAGCTCGTGCGTTCCGAGCTCGTACGTTCCGAGCTCGTGCGTTCCGAGCTCGTGCGTTCCGAGCTCGTACGTTCCGAGCTCGTGCGTTCCGAGCTCGTGCGTTCCGAGCTCGTGCGTTCCGAGCTCGTGGGCGCCGCGCGCGACGAGGCGTGCGCGACGAGGCGTGCGCGATCAGTCGAAGACGACGCAGGACGCCGCCGGGGCCTCGATCGAGCCCGCCCTGCGCGGCACCCCGGTCTTCTCGTCGATGTCGAACCAGGTGACGTCCCCGGAGCGCTCGTTCGCGGCGTACAGACGGGTTCCCGTGGGGTCGAGGGCGAGGTCGCGTGGCCAGTGGCCGCCGCATGGCACGGTGGTGACCAGCCCGGCGCTCGCACCGCTCGCGTCGAGCGCGAGCACCGCGAGGGAGTCATGACCTCGGTTGGCGACCCACAGGAACCGGCCGTCGTGGGCCACCGCCACCGCCGAGGCGAAGCTCGGGTCCTCGAACCCGCCGGGCAGCACCGCGGTCTCGCCGAGCGGCTCGAGCGTGCCCGTGTCCGGGTCCCAGCGGCAGACGGTCAGTGTCGGCTCCAGTTCGCCCAGGACATACGCATGGCCTCCGGCGGGGTGGAAGGCGAGATGGCGCGGTCCTGTGCCGGGCCGCAGCGCGGTCTCACCACGCAGGGTCAGCTCCCTTGTGCCGGGGTCGAGTTCACAGACGCGCACCGAGTCGGTGCCGAGGTCGACGCTGAGGATCCAGCGTCCGGTGGGGTCGGGGAGCACCTGGTGGGCGTGGGGGCCGCGCTGCCGCTCCGGGTGCGGGCCCCGGCCCTCGTGCCGCAGGACACGGGTGGCGGCCCCCGGCGCTCCGCCGGGGCTGACAGGGAGCGCGCTGACGCTGCCCGAGGTGTAGTTGGCGGTGAGCAGATGGCCTGCGGCGAGGGCGAGATGGGTGGGGCCCGCCCCGCGCACCGGCACGGGCGCGCCGATGAGCCGGGGCGGCCCCTCGCCCGCGATGTCGAAGGCCGCGACGGCCCCCTCCGCGGTCTCGGAGACCGCGTAGAGGACCGGCCCGCTCTCCGCGACGCCGAGCGCGAGATACGACGGATCGGCGACGGCGTCCGTCGCGGCGGTCTCCGTCAGGGCCCCGGTGTCACCGTCCACGGCGGCCGTGATGATCCCGCGCCCGCCCGCCGACGTGAACGATCCGATGAATGCCCGTCCGGCGCTCGTGCCGCCCACTGCGCTCCTCCTCCGCCGTCGACCTGTTCGCTGCCCGGCCGACGGTAGCAGGTGCGGTCTAGACCAACCCCGAGTCCTCGCCACGGGCCCGTGCCAGCGCCTCCGGATGGTGCACAAAGGCCGGCTTCAACTCCGCGGTGTCGTACGTACGGTGGAAGACCGGTGTGGCGGAGCCGGAGATCGGCGGCACGATCCAGGACCAGTCGGCACCCACCCGGCGTCCCTTGCTCTCCTCCTGGTCGAGATGGGCGAGGAAGCGGCGCGACTCGGTGTGGTGGTCGGTGACGGTCACTCCGGCGCGGTCGAAGGAGTGCAGGACGGCCCGGTTGAGTTCGACGAGCGCCCGGTCCTTCCAGAGGGTGCGGTCGGTGGAGGTGTCGAGGCCGAGCCGTTCGGCGACGACCGGCAGCAGGTCGTAGCGGTCGGTGTCGGCGAGATTGCGGGCGCCGATCTCGGTGCCCATGTACCAGCCGTTGAAGGGGGCCGCCGGATAGCAGATCCCGCCTATCTCCAGGCACATGTTGGCGATGGCGGGTACGGCGTGCCAGCGCAGGCCGAGGGCGGCGTTCCAGTCGTCCTCGGGGTGGTTCACGGCGACTTCGAGCACGGCGTCGTCCGGCAGCGTGAACCAGCGGGGTTTGTCGTCGCTGCCCTGGATCACCAGCGGCAACAGGTCGAAGTGCGTGCCCGGGCCCCCGGGCCACCCCAGGCGCGCGGCGTACGACGTGAGTCCGGTGTTGCGTGGATCGCCGGTGCGTCCGCCGCGCCCGTCGGCGTAACCCGCGTACCGCACCAGTTGTTCGTTCCAGATGCGGGGGCCGGGGCGGTCCGGTGCGTCGGGCGCGAAGACCGTGATGACGGGTCTGATCCGACCGCCGTTGGTCGCTTCGCGCAGATGGGCGGCGGCCTCGACGGCGATGGTGTCGGCGTCGCGGACGTCGCGGCGGTCCCGGACGCGCAGCGAGCGCCAGTAGAGCCTGCCGATGCAGCGGTTGCTGTTGCGCCAGGCGACGCGTGCCCCGTGGGCGAGTTCGGCGGCGGTGTGCCGGTAGGTGCCCGTCGCGTCGATCTCGGCGTGCACGGCGGCTATCCGGGGGCCCGGATCGCCCGCCCCGGCCCCCTCCTGGTGGTACAGCCGCAGGAACTCCTCGGCCTCCAGCCGCAGTCGGGCCGTGTCGCCCGGCGCGGAGCGGAGCGGGGGGTGACCCGGCGGCTCCTGGTGGCCCACCGGGCATCGCGCGGGCGGATCGGGCAGCTCCGCCCGGGCCTGCTGATCGCCGGCAGGCTCGGCACGTGACGGACGGTTCTTTTGTGCGGCGGCTCTTCGACGGTACTTCCGCATGATGCGCACCCCGGGTGGTGAAGGGGACGGTGGATGCCGAGCGGACTACCCCGAACGGGGACTGGTCCACCCTGTAAGTGCCAAGTGCACGTGCCTGGTTGACCGTGACACGACCCACCGTGCCACATCCGTCACGCTGCGGTCAGCCGCATGCGGGGGCCTCGCCGGGTTGCTGTACGAGCGGGCACGGGTTGCTGTACGAGCCGACCCGGATTGCCGTACGAGCGGGCCCGGATTGCCGTACAAGCGGGCTCGTACGTGCCGACGAGCGTCCTCAGGCGGAGACGAGCGGGGCACGCGGAGAAGTCCGCAGCGGTGTGGCGAGGTCCGAGAGCGCCCTCTCAAGGCCGTGCAGATGCGTGAGCGCGGCCTCGGCGCCCGGATGGTGCCGCGGAGCCGGCACGGCGGCGTCCGAGCGCGCCCGGGCCGGTTCGGCGTCCGGCGGACTCCAGCGCGTGCACCGCGGCCTCGACGCGCCAGCAGGCGGCGGCGAGGCGCGCGTCGTGCGAGGCGTACGGGTCAGCGGCGACGGCGGCCAGTCCGCGCACCTCGCGGGCGCAGTCGTCGAGCAGCACGAGCACCTGCCGGGCACGTGCCTTGCGGGCGCGCAGCGGGCTCAGCGGGTGTACGAGCGGCGCGAGCGACATCCGTACCCGGGCGAGGAGCAGTTCCAGCTCGGCGGCGTGCGGCGCCGGGTCGGCGCCGGCGTCCCCGGCCAGCCGGCGCATCGCGACCGTGGTGCACTCGCGCACGCAGCGCACGGCGCGGCGGATCCAGGCGTTGGTCGCGGCGTGGGTGGTGACGGGGAGGACGAGCGCGACCCCGAGCACGGCACCGAGGGCCCCCACCGCCGTCTCCTCGAAGCGGAGCAGCAGCAGCAGCAGCAGCAGCCCAGGGTGGAGGACGCCGAGCAGTCCGTACACGAGCGACTTTGAGCGCCTGCCCGTCGGAGAGCGTCGCACCTGAGTCGAGTGGGCACCCTTTCCCCGCGGTTCAGGAACCGACCAATGGGGAGCGCGGAGAGGTCCCAAGCGGCATCGCCAGTGCCGACAGGGCCTTCTCCAGGCCGTGCAGATGGACGAGGGCTGACTCGGTTTCCGACTGATGGGGCGTCTCGCGGGTGGCGGTCGTCACCCGACTGCTCCGCATCTCGCCGACGGTGAGGGCCTCCACGGCGGCCTCGACCCGCCAGCAGGCAGCGGCCAGACGGGCGTCATGCGACGCGGTCGGATCGGCGGCAACGGAGACCAGACCCCGCACCTCGCAGGCACAGTCGTCGAGCAGTTCGATGACGTGACGGGCGCGCGCCTTCCGAGCACGGAACGGGCTCAATGGGTGCACCAGCGGGGCGACTGACATCCGTACCCGGCCGAGCAGCAGCTCCAACTCGGCGGCGTGCGGGGCCGGGTCGGCCTCGGGGTCGCCTGCGAGGCGAGCCGCCGCCTCGGCCGTGGCGGCGTGCACGCAGTGCAGTGCCCGCTGGATCCAGGCATCGTTCGTGGCGTGCGTGGTGACCGGCAGCACGAGAACCACGGCCAGCGCGGCACACACCGCGCCCACACCTGTCTCTGCGAGACGGAGCACGAGCAGGCTGGGGTCCAGCACGCCCAGCAGACCGTAGAGCAGGCCGGCCATGACCGTCACCGCCAGCATCATCCAGGAATACGAGACGGCGGCGGTGTAGAAGATCCCGAAGACACAGACGGCGACCAGTCCGGCCGTCGGCGCGGGCGCGCCGTTCAGTGGGATGGCGACCAGCAGACCGACGGCTATACCGATCAACGTGCCGAGGACACGGCGGAAACCGCGGACCAGGGTCTCGCCGCGGGAGGCCGTGTTGACGAAAATCCACCAGGCGGTGCCGACGGCCCAGTACCAGCGGTCTTCGGAGAGCACCTGCCCGACGGAAAGCGCGAGCGCGCAGGCAGCAGTGGCCTGGAAGGCTTGCCGGGTGGTGGGCCGCGCCAGGCCGGTGCCGGGCAGGGCCGGCGGGGCTGCGGTGGGCAGGGTACGGCGCTCGATGGGCCAGAGCACGAAGCGCACGGCTCCGGCCGCGAGGAGGGCCAGGCCCACGGCGGCGTACAGCTCGGGCAGCTGGGCGGGGACGGCGTGCAGGAACTGCGTGATGAAGAAGTTCATGAACGCGAAGATCCCGAGCGCGTGGCCGCGCGGGCCCCATCGGCGAGCGTAGACCCCGCAGAAGACGACGGCCAGGAACGCGGCGTCGCGGGCCAGGGTGATGCCGTGCAAGGTGGTGGCGAGCGCCAGCAGCGGGAATCCGGCGCTGGGCAGCAGGGCCGTGGTGATCCGCTGGTCACGGACGGTCGCGTCGGTGACGGTGAAGAGGGCGAGCAGTGCCGCGAGCCCCCCGGTGATCGACGCGGTGAGCGAGAGCCCGCACAGCTCGGATACGGCGACGGCTACGGCTACACCGATGACGGCACGGGTCGAGTTCCGCAGTCGCAGGCGCCCCGGGTCCGGAGCAACGAACATCCTCTTCACGGCGGTCGGCCGCCCCCCTTGCAGTGGTACGCGCCGCACCCGCGGCAGTCCGGGGTGGTGGACGGCAAGCAGACACGACGAAGGCACCGCGGTCCGGATCCGGCCTCGTCGCCGTCCGGCGCTACGCGGCGCCGCAAGTACATGGATAGGACAAAGATAACCACCCCTGGGCCCGCCGGCTCAACTGTCGTGCCGTCGGCTGTACCAATGGCACAGCTGATCAGCCTCGATGTCGACTGATGGGAGGCCAACGGATGCGGCCCAGGGCCCGGGGACTACCGGAGGTCACGTCCGCTGGAGTGGTGTGTCGACGGCCACTCGGTGATCTCGTTTTGAGGCTATGCGGTGAGTTCGGTGGGCAGGCTGGTCTCGCGGGTTTCCGACTCGATCGGGTGGAGGCGGGCCTTGGCGAGCAATTCGCGGCCCATGTTTTGGTTTCACTTACAGCTCCTGTCTGCGGCCTGCTCAGAGGCGCGGCGCCATGTCGCAGCCCTATGGGGCGCGTGTTTCTGCCCCGTACCTGACCGCCTCACCCCCGGATCGCACGGGCGAACCTCAAGGGCAGAGCCGTGAGGAGAGACCGGCCAGCGGCTCCAGCGCGTCCTGATACAGCGCGTACAGCGCGTCGAGGGCTGCTGCCCGCTGCGGATCGGGCTGGTGCGTGCGGATGACACGCACCGTTGCGGCGGTCGAGGTGATGTCGGGGTACAGGCCGACCGTCAGTCCGGCGAGCAGCGCCGCTCCTCGGGCACCGCACTCGGCGGCTTCGGTGATCTCGATCGTGGTCCGCAGCGCGTCTGCGCACATCTGTGACCACACCGGGCTGCGGGCACCCCCGCCTCCGAGGCGGGCGGTGGGGGGAAGGCTGAACCCTTCGCCGAGCGCGTCGAGGTGGGTGCGGTGGTTGAGCGTCATTCCTTCGAAGACGGCGCGCAATAGGTGGGCCCGGGTGTGCCAGCCCCGCACGCCCACGAACGCACCGCTGTGCTGATCCCCGTGGGGCGATCCGAACAGGAACGGCAGGAAGAGGACCTGCGAGGGGCCGTCCATGACGGTGGCGGCCTCTGCGGTGGCCTGCTGGAAGTCCATGTCACGGGCGATCTGCCGGATGAACCACTCCAGGTTGGTCGCCGACGCCGGAGAGGTGGACATGTTCATCGTGCGGCCCGGCCGCAGATGGGCGCGGACCTGCCACCGCGGATCGGCGTGGATGCTCGTGCTGACGATCTGATTGATGCTGAAGGTGCCGGCGATGAGCGACAGTGCTCCGTCGGCGATGGCTCCCATCCCGACGGCGCAGGCGTGCACGTCGTGGGCGCCCGCGCAGACGGGGGTGCCGGATGGCAGGCCGGTCAGGCCGGTGGCCTGCGGTGAGACGTATCCGGCAATGCTGCCGCTGGCCGCGATGGGCGGCAGCTTCTCGCGGCATCCCGACAGCCTGAACAGGTCCAGGACCTCGTCGGAATACCGCTGGGTGCGCACGTCGGTGAAAGACGCGCTGGCGTCGGTGGGGTCGGTGGTGGCCTGGCCGGTCAGGCACGCGGTCAGCCAGTCCTTGCAGAACAGCAGCCATCGGGAGCGTTCCAGCACGGCGGGCTCCTGCTCGCCGAACCAGGTCAGCAGAGCGGAGGGCGATGCCGCGAAGGGAACCTGGCCGGTACTCTCCAGGGACTGCTGCCACAGCGGTGACGCCCTCCAGCGGGAAACGATGCTGTGGGCGCGGGTGTCCAGGGCAGTGACAGCGGGCCGCACGGGTACAAGGTCCTGGTCGACCGGGTACAGCCCGTCGCCGTGTCCGCAGATCCCGACTGCGGCAATGTCGCCCGTCGGCACATCCGCCCGGACCAGACAGTCCCTGATGGCGTCGGCCGTCTGGCGCCACAGCCGGTGCATGTCCCGCTCCACCCAGCGCGGCCGGGGACTGGAGGTCTCGGCCGAGCGCGCAGCGCAGGCGACCTGGCGGTCGGCGGCATCGAAGAGCACCGCTTTGGTAACCGAATGCCCGGCGTCGACGCCGAGGAGGAAATCACTCACGTCCACCCCAAGGCGTGGGCGTTGACGGCGCCGCGGCAGCGACCGGATGCGTGCAGTTCCGCCACGGCCTCGGCGACCAGACGGGCCGAAGTGGCGTTGGTGGTGAGCGTGTCGCCGCCGTAGTGGGGGGTGAGGGTGACATTGTCCAGGGTCCGCCAGGGGCTGTCGGCCGGAAGGGGCTCCTGGTCGTACACGTCGAGAGCCGCCCCGGCGATGCGGCCCGCCGCGAGCGCGTCGTACAGGTCCTCGGTGTTCACCAGGCGGGAGCGGGAGGTGTTGACGAAGTACGCCGACGGCTTCATCAGCGAGAAGTGGCGGGCATTAATAAAGCGCTCGGTTTCAGCCGTGAGCCGGGCGGTGACCTGGACGAAGTCGGACTCGCGGAAAACCGTGTCCAGATCGGTCCGTTCGGCGTGATGGCGGTGGAGTGCTTCCTCGTCGGCGTAGGGGTCGGCGACCAGGAGGCGGCATCCGAAGCCGTGGAGCCGCCAGGCCAGCTCGTGGCCGACGTGCCCGAAGCCGACGAATCCGACCGTCGATCCGCCCACCTCGGTGCCCTGCCGGGGAAACGACTTGCGCCAGTCGCCGTTCTTGATGGACCGGTCGGCCCTGGCGATGCTGCGGCACTCGTTCAGCATCAGTCCCAGGGCGAGTTCGGCGACGGCGGAGGCGTTACGGCCGCTGACCCGCACGACGGCGATGCCCAGCCTGGACGCGGCGTCGACGTCCACGTTCTCGGTACCGGACCGGGCCAGGACAACAGCCTTGAGGTCCCGGCCGGCCTGGAGGACCGCCGAGGGCACCGGGGCGAAGTGCGCGGCGAGGACTTCCGCGTCGCCCACCGCCTGGACGATCTCGGTCGGCGCAGGTACCGCATCCGGGCCGTTCCACTCCATCCGCTGCTGGGCCTTGTGTTGGGCCGCCTTGTCCCCGGCCCAGTCCACGCTGCGCACCGAGACGGCGTCGGCGACGGGCGAGGCGGCCAACACCCGGACGTAGACCTCGGCGGGGATGAAGTTGTCACCGATGACGAGTAGGCGCACCTGTACCACTCCTTGGAACTGGTGGGGAAGGGACCCGCCAGGGCTGCCTGATCAGGCGGCTCGCGTCTGGGCGGCCGCGACGGGCAGGCTGGCCAGGACCCAGGTCCCGCGGTCGTCTTGGTGCATGTCGAGAGCGGAGAGTGCCCGAACGATGTCGAGGCCGCGACCGTGCTCGTCCGGATCGTCGTCTGCAGTCGACTCACGCGGGGGAGCGGGATCTCCGTGATCGATCACCACGATATACAGCGTGTTCGGATCGAGGATCAGACACAGCGACATCTCGCTCCGACCGTGCCTGGCCGCGTTGGCGGCGAGTTCTCCCACGATCAGGACGGCTGCGTCCCGTGCCTCATCGGACAGGCACCAGCAGGTGAGCAGACCGGAAGCCACGTCACGGAAGCAGCCGACCAGTGCCTCATGCGCCGGCAGGGTGAGCTGGGCATCGGGTGAGCGGTATGGGACGAGGGGCCTCAGCGCATCGCTGGGTGCGGCGTCGGTCCACGGCGCGGCGGGCCGGGGGCCGGGAAGGGGCGCGGTACTGAGGGTGAGGGACATGGTCGAGCCACTTTCAGCTTTGAGCGGGACTCACCGACCCCGGCGTGTGGCCTTGTGACCAGGCCGCGCCATGCAGGAGGCGGGGAGTGCGGTACAACGCCGTTGCATCTCCTGTCTACGCCTCCGCAAACCAATTTACAATAGTTATTCCCCAAAAATCTCAGTTAATACCTTAAAAGATCTTGCTAGATCCCATAACACTGAGCCGCCGACGAGTGGCCTGCCGGCGTCACTCACTCTGCGCCAGACGGGTCCAGACCGGCCCGCGTCGAGCAGAGGGCATCGACGTGCCGGCGGTGGTTGAGTACGACGCCTTCCGGCAGGGCCCTCAACAGGTGGCCGCGGCCGTGCCGGCCGCGCATGCCGAGGAATGTCCCGGAGGCGGGCCGCTGGTGGGGGGAAACCGTGGACGAACGGTGGGACAGCACCTCCGATCGTCCGCCCAGGTGTGCTCCGACCTCCCGGGCGATCGCGTCGTACACGCCCTCCCCGGGTTCTGCGGGCACGCCCACGACCCACAGAAACCACTCGAGATTCACCACCGACACGGGTGAGGTGGACATGATCATCCATTGCCCGGGGCGGACGAAGCTGCGGACCTGCCAGCGAGGATCGGTGACCGGGCGGGCGATGTCGCGTGCTTCCGCGAGCATCAGCCCCAGAGCGAGCTCGGCGACGGCTGTGGCATTGCGGCCGAACGCCGGCACGACGGCCACGCCCCGGGCGGTTGCGGCAGCGACATCGACGTTCTCCAGTCCGGCGCGTGCCACGCAGACGGCCCGCAGCTCCGGGGCAGCCTGCAGCACCGCGGAAGGAACCGGGGCGAAGTGCACGGCCAGCACCTCGGCCTCACCCACCGAATCCACGATCTCGTCGGGCACCGGCACCGCCTCCGGCCCGTGAAGCTCCATGGTCTGCTGCGCCGCGTGCTGTTCGGCTTTGGTCCCGGACCAGTCCAGCCTGCGGACCGGCCCGTACTGCGGACCCCAGACCTCTGTCAGGGCGTCGACGTACGCGGCAGGGATGCAGCGATCACCGACGATCAGGACGCGGCAGTCTCCTCGCGCGTCGAATTCGGTTGCCTCGCCGGAACGACTGCGACATGCCGTGTTCCTTCTCTGCAGCCATCATCTGGTTACCCGCGGGGCCGAGTTGGTCGCCCCCGGCTGCAGCCGTGCCAGGGCCCCGACCCACCCCGGCACGCCTTCGCCCGGGTGATCATGGCCCTCCGGGACGATCGTCCCACGTCCCCGGCCGGTGCGCTCGGCGTTCGGGGCCCGGCCCGCTCACCCACCGGCCGGACCGGCCGATCAGCCCCGTCCGTCACGCCCCGTGGCGGGGCCGTGTGGGAGACTTCCGGACAGAGGAGGCTGCCACCAGCAACGCCGGAACGCACCATCAAGGGAGGTCATGTGCCGGCCAAGGCGCGGTCATCGCAGGCCGCCGTCGAACGGCGGCGCCAGGCCATCCTGCGCTATGTGGCCGATCACGGCGAGACCCGCATCGACGACCTGGCGGACCGCTTCGACGTCAGCCTGATGACGATGCACCGCGACCTGGACGACCTGGCCGACCGCCACCTCCTCCGCAAGAAGCGGGGCCGCGCCGCCGCCTTCCCCACCCTGACCATGGAGACCGCCACCCGGTTCCGCGAACCGTTGAACGTCCCGGCCAAGAGGGCCATCTGCGCCGCGGCCGCCTCGCGAATCCACCCGGGCGCGACCGTGGTGATGGACGACTCGACCACCTTGTACCCGCTGGCCGCGTTCATGACGGAGATCGAGCAGATCACGGTCATGACCAACTCCGTCAGACTCGCCCAGCTCTTCGCAGAGGCCGAGGGCGTGGAGGTCACCTTGTTGGGCGGCCGCTACCGCGGCGAATTCAATTCCTGCGTCGGCCCCGAGGTCACCCGTGCCCTGTCCAGGATCCACGCCGACCTGGCCCTGATGTCCACCACCGCCGTCCTGGAGGGGCGACTCTTCCATCCGATGCGCGAGTTCGCGGATATCAAGGAAACAATGGTCGCCTGCTCCGAGCGTGCGCTCCTGCTGGCCGACCATTCGAAATTCGGCAAAACCGCCACATGCGCCTTCGGCGACATCAGCTCCTACCAAGCGGTCCTCACCGACGACGCGACACCGGCAAGCGAACTCGCGGCCATCCGTCGGCTCGGGGTGCCGGTGGAGGTCATCAGCCCCGCCGACGCCCCGGTCTGACCAACGCATCGTCTCGGCGGCCGGGCCCCGGGGCGGCGGGACGCCGAATGCCGGGCGCTTTCCTCCGCACCAGTTCTGCGATCTCGTCCCCGCGTCATGAAGAGAATCCATCGACTGATGGCATGTTTAGTCTCTTCTGCGAAGATTGCCCTCTAGCGACGCAAACCGCTCCGGCGCTGCCCGGCCCCGCGGCCTCAGGCTCCCGTCATGGGTGTGCGCCCTTCATGTCCATCCGTCCCGATGCGGGCCGACGGCAGCACACTCAGGAGAGACGAGGGAATGCGTATCCGACACGTCAGGAGACCTACCGTGGCGGCGGCCGCGTCGATCACCGCGGGACTGCTGCTGGCGACCGCCTGCGCGGGCGCCAGGGGCATCGGCGGGGCCTCCTCGGCAGAAACCACGATCACCGTCGCGATCGTCGCCAACCCGCAGATGCAGGACTTGAAGAAGCTCACCCCGTACTTCGAGCGCACACATCCGGACATCGACGTCACCTACGTCACGCTGCCGGAGAACCAGGCGCGGCAGAAGATCACCGAGTCCGTCGCCACCGGCAGTGACGAGTTCGACGTGGTGATGATCAGCAATTACGAGACGCCGATGTGGGCGAAGAACGGCTGGCTGGTCGACTTGCAGCCCTATGTGAACCGCACGGCGGACTACGACCCGGGCGACCTCATCGGCCCGGTCCGGACGGCCCTCTCCCACCGCGGTGACCTCTACTCGGTGCCCTTCTACGGCGAGTCGTCCTTCCTGATGTACCGCAAGGACCTGTTCGCCGCCCATGACCTGCGGATGCCGGCGCACCCCACCTGGAGCCAGGTCGCCGAGCTGGCCCGCACCCTCCACGATCCGGAGCACCACGTCGCCGGTATCTGCCTGCGTGGCCTTCCCGGCTGGGGTCAGAACCTCGCACCGCTGAACACCGTGATCAACACCTTCGGCGGCCGGTGGTACGACCCGAAGTGGAACGCCCAGCTCACCTCACCGACGGTGGAGAAAGCGGTCTCGTTCTACGTCGACCTCGTCCGCCGCGTCGGCGAGCCGGGCGCCGCCGGCGCCGGATACACCGAGTGCGCCACGACCATGGCACAGGGCAACGCCGCCATGTGGTACGACGCGACCGTGGGCGCCGGCACTCTGGAGGACCCCACGGACAGCAAGGTGGTCGGCAAGATCGGCTACGCGCCCGCGCCGGTGGAGCGGACGGCCTCTTCCGGCTGGCTGTACTCCTGGTCGCTGGGTATCCCGAAGACCAGTCCGGACAAGGACTCCGCTTGGCAGTTCATGTCCTGGGCCACCTCCAAGCCGTACATCAGGCTGGTCGGCGAGAAGCTCGGCTGGGCTCGTGTTCCGCCGGGCAGCCGCGCCTCGACGTACGAGATCCCGCAGTACCGGAAGGCCGCCGCGGCGTTCGCCGGGCCGACCCTGGAGGCGATCACAAGCGCCGACCCCACGCGCCCCACGGTGCGCCCGGTTCCCTACACCGGCATCCAGTTCCTGGGCATCCCCGAGTTCCAGGACCTCGGCACCCGGGTGAGCCAGCAGATCACCGCGGCCATCGCCGGGCAACAGTCGGTGTCCGCTGCGCTCGCGCAGTCACAGCAGTACGCGCAGACCGTCGGCCGGTCCTACCAGCAGGGCTGACGGCCCACCAACCACGCCACCACGGAGGGGAAGCGTCGATGACGACCCGCACCCCGCACCCGACGGGCCCGCCGCTGCCGGGAGCGCGACCTCCGGCGTCCTCACGGCGTGAGACCTGGCAGCGACGGCTGCCGCTGGCACCGGCACTGCTCTTCGTGATCGCCGTAACCCAGATCCCGTTCGCCTTCACGGTGATCTTGTCGTTCCAGTCCTGGAATCTGGTCCGGCCGCACTCCCGGCGCTGGGTGGGCCTGGCCAACTACGCCAACGTCTTCACCGACGAAGCCTTCCAGGAGGCGCTGGTCACCGAAATCAAGATGACCACCCTTGCCGTCGCGGTCTCGATGGTGCTGGGGGTCGGAATCGCCGTTCTGCTGAACCGCGCGTTCCCCGGTCGCGGCATCGCCCGCACCCTGCTGATCGCCCCATTCCTGATCATGCCGACGGTCGCGGGCCTGATGTGGAAGACGACGCTGCTCGACCCGGCTTACGGCGTCGTCAACCACGTGTTGCGGTGGTTCGGCATCGGGCCGGTCGACTTCGTCAGCCAGTTCCCGCTGACCTCGGTCGTCACAGTGCTGGTCTGGCAGTGGACACCGTTCATGATGCTGATCGTGCTGGCGGGGCTGCAGAGTCAGTCCGACGAGCTGCTCGAGTCCGCGCGTCTCGACGGTGCCGGGCCGGGGAAGACATTCCGCTGGATCACCCTCCCGCATCTGCGACCCTACATCGAACTGGGTGTCCTGCTGGGCGCGATCCATCTCGTCAACATCTTCGACATCATCTTCATGATGACCCAGGGCGGTCCCGGAACGGCCACCACCAACCTCCCCTTCTACCTCTATCAACGGGCGTTCCTGGGCTTCGACATCGGTCAGGCGTCCGCAAGCGGCGTCGTCACCGTCGCGGGAACGATCCTCGTCGCCGTCGTCGCACTGCGCATGCTGTTCACCGTCTTCGCCACCGCCGGAAGGAGGGAGTGATGACCCCCCGCACCCCGACCGCTCCCGACCCGGCCGCGTCGCCTCGCCCTGCTCGCCCTGCGTCCCGGCCGGTGCGCCGGGTGCTCGGCCAGGTCTCCTGGACCATGGGCGCCTGGCTGACCGCCCTGGTGTTCTTCTTCCCGGTGCTGTGGATGGCGCTCACGGCCTTCAAGCAGGAAGTCGACGCCTACACCACCACGCCGGACATCGTCTTCTCTCCCACGCTGGCCCAGTTCCGGGCGGTGTTCGCCAGCGGGATCGGCCCGTATCTGGCCAACTCGGCGCTGGCGACGGCGCTCTCCACACTTCTGGTGCTGGTGCTGGGCGTCCCGGCGGCCTACGCACTGTCCATCAGGTCCGTCCGCAGGTGGCGCGACGCGCTGTTCTTCTTCATCTCCACCAGGATGCTGCCGGTCGTCGTGGCGATCATCCCGATCTACCTGGCGGTGCGCGACCTGGGAGCGCTGGACACCGTGGGCGCGCTGATCGTGCTCTACACGGCGATGAACCTGCCCATCGCCGTCTGGATGCTGCGGTCGTTCTTCCTCGAGGTTCCGCGCGAGATCCTGGAGGCCGCGCGCATCGACGGGGCGACGCGGCGTCAGGAGATCACCCTGATCCTGCTCCCGATGGCCGCTCCCGGCATCGCGGCCACCGCGCTCTTCTGCGTCATCTTCTCGTGGAACGAGTTCTTCTTCGCGCTGAACCTGACGTCGGTGCGGGCCGCGACGATGCCGGTGTTCCTGGTGGGCTTCATCACCAGCGAGGGCCTGTTCTGGGCGAAGCTCGCCGCCGCCGCCACGCTGGCCTGCCTGCCGGTGCTGCTGGCCGGCTGGGTCGCGCAGAAGCAACTGATCCGCGGCCTGTCGATGGGCGCACTCAAGTGACCTCGTGCTGCGTAAGCCTGCATGGGATCTGCAACCGCCTCCTCCCCTGAGCGGCCTGGCGGACAGGCCCCGCGCCGCCACGTCAGGTGACGAGCCGGAGGACGTCGGCCAGGCCGCGGTCGCCGGTGCGCTGTTCGGCCGGGAGGACAAAGGCGCGCAGGCCGCAGGCGGTGGCACCGCCGTCGCGGACCGGATTGTCGCCGACCATGAGCGTCGCGCGGGGCTCGACGCCGAGGTCCGCGCACGCCTTGAGGAACAGGTGGGGGTCGGGCTTCTCGCGGCCCGTCTCGTACGAGATGACGCATCCGTCGATCAGGGTGTCCAGCCCGTGGTGGGCGAGGTGGACCCGCAGGTCCCAGGCGAAGTCGCTCACGATGCCGACGCGCAGTCCGCGGTCGCGCAGTGCGCGCAGGGTGGGCTCGGTGTCCGGATAGGGGATCCAGGCGTCCGGCGCGGTGAGTTCCCGGTAGGCCTCCTCCTCCACGCCTCGTAGGAAGTCGACGTGCTCCCACCATCCCCGGATGGCGAGGCGGTGTCGTTCGGGGGAGAGGTCCCGGCCTTCCTGGAGAGCAGCGACGGTGGGCAGCCGGAATGCCTCGCGCAGTTGCCGGGAGATCTCGGCGACGGCGCCGTCCTCGTTCAGCGGGGCGAGGCGGCCGGTGGCTTCGCCGATCCGGCGCAGCCATGTCTCCAGGTCGATCATCTGGAAGATCGTGTTGCTGAAGTCGAACAGTACGGCTTCGACCCGCGATACGGGAGCGTCCATCTCGGCGGCGGTGAGGCGGTAGGTGCTGGGGGTTTCGAACAGGGTGTGGATCACGGGGAGGGCTCTTCGGGTTCGACGGTCTCGACGGTCTCGACGGGGACTCCGAGGTCGCGTATGGCCGCGAGTTCCGCGTCGGGGGTGGCGGTGTCGGTGATGACGGCGTGGTAGTCGGCCACGGTGCCGTAGGCATACGTGGCGGTCTTGCCGAACTTCGAGTGGTCCGCCAGGAGCAGCGACTGTTCGGCAGAGGCGAGCATGGCCAGCTTCACCTCGACGTAGTCGTTCAAGGGGTGGAAGAGCCGGCCTTCCAGGACGGCGGTGGCGGACATCAGGGCCAGGTCGGCCCGGATCTGGGACAGGGCGCGGGTGACGGTGGGGCCGGTGCAGGAGTTGAAGTCGCCGCGGTAGTGGCCACCCAGCAACGTGACGTTCACGCCGGGCGCCGACCCGAGGTGCTGCGCGAGGCCTACGGAGTTGGTGACGACGTGCAGCTGATCCAGCTCGGCCAGCGCGGGGACCAGGGGGAACAGGGTGGTGGAGTCGTCCATGAGCACCGTGCTGCCCGGCCTGATCCGGTCGGCGACGGCCGTGCACAGCGCGTTCTTGGCCGCGAGGGCGCTGTTCTCCCGGAAGCGGGTGGCCGTCTCCATGGTGAGGGCGGGGAAGGCGACGGCCCGCCCGCGCTCCTTGCGCAGCAGATGGCGCCCGGCGAGGTCGTCCAGGTCCCGGTGCATCGTCATCAGACTGACGTCGAAGTGCCGGGCGAGGTCGTCGATGCGGGTCTCGCCGTGCTCGGCGACATACCGCAGCACAGCCTGCCGTCGCTCCTCAACGGCAGCCTGCGACAGTCGCGTTCGGGCGGTCACGGCGCTCCTCCTTCCAGGTCGTTCCGGTCTCGCAGTTTCCCACACGGGCCGATGGATGCCGGGGTCCGTCCTGCTCCCGGACCTACGGACCGTCCACCGTGACCAGCACCTTGACCTGCTCGGGGTCGACGGATGCGGCGAAAGCCTTGGCGGCGTCCTCCAGCGGATAGGTGGCGGTGACGATCTCGGCGGTGTCGACGGCGCCCGAGGTGATCAGGGACATCGCGGTGCGGTAGTCCTCGCCGGTGTACATCAGGGTGCCCTCGATGCGGATCTCCCGGTCCTGGACCAGGTCGAGGCGGACGGGGGTGGTTCCGGCGGCTCCGACGCCGACGACGATGATCGTGCCGCCCTTGGTGACCAGGTCGGTGGCCTGGGCCATGGACTGCTCGCGCGCGACGCAGTCGAAGAC
>NZ_JBSGZO010000172.1:0-11440 GCF_053611045.1 Streptomyces sp. NPDC054841
GACTGGAGCAGGCCCAGGACCACTCGATGGACACCGAGTCGGACGACGAACCAAAGAAGCTGTCCGCGGAGACGAAGGGCAAGGGTCGCGCGGACGATGCTCAGCCGCTTGGCGGTAGCGTCTTCGAGATGGCCGACGTGGAGGAGGAGCGCCAGTGGAGCGACGGTGTCTCAGCGGCCCTCGCCCGGAAGTCGCTGGTCGGGATTGGCGGTGCCAGCGGCTGGAAACCCTTCGTCCAGTACCTTGACCAGCCCCTCGATCCGGATGCACTCAGTGTCTCCTTGGCACTGCCGTACTTCGCGCCTCGCGTGTGTCAGATTCTCCCGAAGGAGCTGTGGCAGAAGCCCGACAGCCAGCTCAGCTCGCTCGACTCCCGGCAGTCCCGCTGGCATCATCCATCGGCCCGCGGGATTGTGGGGCAGCTGGTTGCGGCCGGGATGTGGATCAGGCATGTGTATCCGCCGACGATGGCCGAGGCGAGCGAGATTGCCCGAGCGGTGCCGCGTATGGAAGGTCCCAGCTTCATCCTGGGCAGCTACCAGAGCCCGCCCGATTTCGAGGCGGCCCGGCTGATGCTTGGCTCCTTGCTTCCCAAGGCGCTGCAGGACGGAAAGCTGTTCCTGTACGGCTCGTTCAGCGGCTCCCCTGCCTACCGCGCCGAACTGCGTCGACTGGCCGAGGAGTTCGGACTGGTCCACGGCGACTGGTCCTCCATGGACCAGGCCGGCAGAGTCCGGTTCCCGGGCGGTGCCGCCCACGCCACCGCTACGGCTCTGGTCCTAGGGCCTGACATGCCGTCCGGATCCTTCACCGGTCTGGTGGATCTGTCCCCGGAGTGGCTGAAGCCGCCCGCCAGCCTGCTGGGCGCGCTGGCCGCAGCCCGTCGTATTGCCGGCCTGGCCAGGGTCGTCCTCGGTGTGGCTCCGGACGGTCAGCTCGCGGCCGAGCACGCGGACGGCACTGTGGTGTTCGGGGGACAAAATGTCGCAGCGGTGGTCAAGGAGCGGATCGGCTCCGCCGTCCGGTTCGTCCAGGTGTACGCCAAGCAGATGCCGTCGCATGGTTCTGGGGCCGCGCTGCTCCGGCGCGACCTGCTCGCGCTGGGGGCGGAGCTCGAGCGGCCGCTGCTGGTGGCGCCGGACGGCGCCACGCTGTCCCCAGGGATACGTGGCGGTGAGCCCGTGCTGCGGTCCGGCGGCGATGTCGACGGAGTGCTGGACTGGCAGCGACTGGACCAGCCCGGCACCGAGAACGTGCACATCCCACTGTGGACCACGCATGACGGCCGGTTGGTTCCGGACGACGAGCCCGGCTTCACGCTTGTGACGGGCGGTGTTACCGCGTCGCCTTCGAATGACGCGTCTGCCGAGATCCAGGCCGTACTGAAGGTTCGGGTTCCCGGCAGGTTCTTCCTCGCCGCCGCCCCCTTCGGCGCCGACGGCCCCCTGCTGCCGTTCCGCGGTGGTCTGCGCCCGGTTGACCCGGAGACCTTCGTTGCGTGGCTGCGGGCCGCCGGGTACCGCGGGCAGGAGGTGATCTACGTCCCGACAGCGAGTGCGCGGCCGAACGCGAGTGCGCTGGAGCTGGCGGGGCTTGCCGAGCAGCGACAGGGATTCATCGACCGGGTGGCGGCGCTGCTTGAGCAGCCCGTACACACTCTCGATCCGCGCTTCGCTTTCGATGCGGCGCTGCTCACGAGCGCGCCCAGGGCACAGCGGGTCTCCGCGGTCTCGGATGAGGAGCTGAAGAACCTGGCACGAGAGGCCGCTTCCCCGGCGGAGGCCTACAGTCTGGCGCGGCTACACGTGTCCAGCGGTTGGCTGCGCTCGCTTGCGTTCCCAAGCCAGGCCGCGGTGGTTGGCGACGGAGTGCTCTGGCACCGCATGGAGCCAATGATGGCCGGGTATCGCGACCTCGCACTCATACCCGTTCCTTCCCCGGGCGCTGTTGTCCGGCGGCTGGCTGAGGTCGAGGACCTGGTACAGCACTTGCCGCCGAACATCTTCCTGATCCAGCTCAAGCACAGCGCGCAGCATGGCTTCTCTGTGGATCTGCCCTATGGCGAGCAGCGGGCGGCCGAAGCGCTGACGCTGCTGACCCTCGCCCGGGCGTACGGCCTCATGCCCGATCAGATGGTCGTCCTGGCTCCGGTCACGCCCGTCGACGGGCTGGTGGCCGAGGCGCAGCTGTCCAAGCTCGCCAAGGAGCTGTACCGGCTCCACAAGAGGCCGTTGATCCACACGGGGGCTGATGCCACCATCCGCGGAAACACTGCGGCCGACGGCACACATGGGCTGGTACCGGAGCGTCCGTATCGGCAGGAGACGGGCTGGCATTTCGAAGACAGCGGTGAACTGCCGGAGATCACCCAGCAGGACGGCATGCTGCTGGGCGTCCGCGGAGTCCGGGCGCACGAGACGTCCAGCCCCTCACCATTCGGCACTGGGTATCTGCGTGCCTCGTTGGATACGGCCGATCTGGCCGCCACCCGCGGTCTGCGTAAGTTCCCCGTGCCGCCGGGGCTGGTGCGGGTCGCGGTGCGCTTCGAGCGAGGACTGCCCACGCTGGCCCTTGATACCGTGTCACAGTCCGGCGCGCCGGGGCGAGTGGTGCGCATACCAGTCTCCGTTGCCGCCTACACCACGTGGCTCGTCTCGACCCTGTCCGAGGCGGAGGGCCTGGAAATCCAGGTTGTTCCGCTCGGTGGTCCCGAGGAGGCCGCAAGGCAGCGCGAGGCGATGCGCGCGCTGGCAAATGCGATGCAGGCCACGCTCGGGAAGATCACCCACCTGCCGCCCAGTCCCGAACTCGGGTCGCTGGACATCGACGACAGCCTGGCCTCCATCACAATCAAATCCCCGACATACACCGCGGACGCGGCCTGGGAGGCGAACGTGCCCGCGGGCCTGCGTTCGGCTTTCCACACCGACTCCGACGGCTCACTCGTGCGCCGGGACCATCCGCGGTACTTCTCGGACCCCGCCGGACTGCTGCTCGGACCGGCGGCCTCACCCGATTTCATCGGACTTTTTGTGACGGCGCGGCACACGCTCAGGGCTCAGAGCTTCTTCCTGCTGGGGCTGGACTACGAGTCGGCCTCCCCACGGGAAGATGTCGATCTGCTTGATCAGCCGGTGTGGCGGTCGGATCTCAATAGCGACGACGCTCTCTTGCCCGACGACGGGCCAGTGGAGTCCGGGCTCATCACCACGCGGGCGCTCGTCGACATGGTGCGCAGCATATCGCTTGAGGGTCAGTTCCTGATCGTCCAGGCAAGCACCGAGCGCGGCGCATCCCAGATTGATCTGACGGATACGCAGTTCGCGGCCATGATGCGGGCGTTGGTGAACGAGTTGGACCGGGAGACGCTGATCGCGTCCAAGGATTTCACCCTCGACATCAGCCCGCTCGGGCTCGTTGAGGCCGTCCAGACCGATCCCTCGATCACCCTGGAGGAGCCTGCTGGCCTGACTTTGCTCCAGCCGGGGGCTGAGGTCGCTCAGAAGTTGCCGGTCAGTATCGCGCTGGGCCAGGGGCCTTTGCTGTTCACTGACGGACGCGGCGTGGTGCACAGGAGCTTCGATGCGACGTTGCACGCAGCACTGACGGTGGTGGACCGGGCGGACAATCTGGTGGTGATGTTGCTCGACGTCTCTGCCGGGGGCCGACTGCAGCTACCGGGCGTTCCCGAATTGAGCAAGGCCCCGCAGGAGCTGGCCCCCCAGGCCGTGTTCGACCTGCTGGCCCTGGTCGACTTCATGCCGGGAATGGCACTTCAGCTGAAGTTCGGCACCCCGCTCCCCACTACGGGATTCCCTGAGCGATTCCTCCCCGATCTGCGAACGCTGAAGAAGCTGACCCAGGGGCCCATCTTCTTCCCGCGTCTGGGGGCCAGCACAGAAGTGACGCACGACGTCCGGCTGAACTCGGCGTGGATCGTGGCCGACCTGGACCCGGCGGAGCGGCACAAGCTTCTGCCGGCCTGGCACGAACTCGCAGAGTTCGACTCGGAGCAGGAGACCCAGCCCGGTCCGGTAGAGCTGCCGGGATGGTTGCCCAGCGTCGGGGGTGTCCTGATTGATGTGTCGCAGATTGTCACGACCCAACACGGCGGAATGGACCATGTCCTGGCCTCGACCGCGCGCATGGACTTCGAGGTCCAGAACCTGTTCCACCTGGCCGAGGAGGATGGTGCGGTCCGGATCTTCGTGGACTACGTCCAAGGCCTGCCGTCGGTCCGAATCGCGAATCACCGGGGAACGAGGCGCAATGTCGTCCTGACTCCCAGGCACATGGCGCGATGGATCCGCAGCAGCATCCGTGTGAGCGGCAGGCCGGTGATCCTTGTCCCGGCCGAACTCGGCACGTACATCGTCGGGCAGCTGGACGCCGCGCAGGACTACGTCACGGAGTTGGCGAAGGCGTTGGAGCTGGAGGTCCATACTGCCCGCCCCGGTACGTTCTTCGACTTCGGCTACGGCGGGTTCGCCCTGTCCAACGAGGGGGTTGGCGCTGCCTGGCTGAGCGGCGATCCGCATGAGGGGGCCCGTCGCACCTTCCTGACCGACGCGGACGGCGTACTGGTTCGGGCCGACCGGCCGGAGGTCACTGCCGGCATGTCCGGCGCAGCTCCCTTCAAGTACAGCTGGCTGACCAAGCTCGGCCTGGCGGGAGTGCTGGACTCGCCATTGCTCAAGGCCATGCACCTCTTCGCGCTCGTCGTGGAGATCGCCGAACCCAAGCCCGGGGACGCCCCCGACGCGATCTGGGTCGTCCACCACTTCCATATGGACCACCCCTCGCACTACACGACACCACAGATGGTCGACTGGCTGCGTGACTCCGCCGGCTGGGACGGGGGCGCCGAGATCGTGCTGGTGCCGCTGCCCACCAATCTCGCCACCATCGCGACCCCCGGCGCCTATTCGGCCGGACCGATGGGCGACGCCGTGGCTGCCATGCGGAGCCTCGCACAGGAGGCCGAGGCCAGGGTTCGCGTCCTCGGCCCCACACACACCACAGTCTGGTACGACTGGCCCGGCACCTTCGGCGCCGAGCCGGTGACGCGTGTGCCGCAGCAGGTCCGACCCGGGCAGCAGCCCCACCCGCAGGCGCTCACGCAACCGGACACGGCCGCGCGGGAATCTTTCGCTCCCCAGGCCACCGAGCCTGTGCATGCTCTCTCGAACACTACGGAGACGGAGAGCATGTTGCCCGGGACGACGGTGCCGCAGACCGCACCACCCGACGTACTCGTGCCCGCGGCCGGCACCTCGGGCACCGTCCCGTTCGACGAACAGAGCCCATGGATCACCGAGGATCACGCCCAGCAGCCACGGGCGCGGCAGCTGGTACCCAACCGCCGAGGCGTGTTGTGGCTGCCTGACCGCGGGTTTAGGACTCATCGAATGGGCTCCCTACTCAGCTATCTCCACGAGCTGCTGCCCGGCTCCCATCCGCTGGAGATGGTGAACCACGAGATGCCACTGAAGGTCGTCACCTTCGAGGTGGATGACCGAGGCGGGATCATCGAATTCCTCTGGGGGGCGCAGCGGACGCTGCCCCCGGCTCAGCTGAGCCTCGACCTCCACCGGATCCTGAACGTGCGCCGCGGCACCAACAACACGGTTCAGTTCGTGGTCAGGACCGATTCGCTGGGCCCTGACGCCTACGGACGGCTTGTCCGCGACCTCGATGTCGTACTCAAGACGCTGGGTGCGTTCGGCTACCTTGCCGAGTTCACACACATTGCCATGCTGCGGCCGGTCGAGGACTACCAGCTGGACTGGTCAGGCGATCTCGCGGAGAACCAGGAGCTCACCCAAGCGGTGCATGCCTGGAGGGTCGGCGGGAACGGCCGTCCCGTCGACAACGCTCCCGGCCTGTGGCGCCTGATCGGCATGAAGCCCACCGCGAACAACCTCCCGCAAGTCCACCCCTCCGCCTCCGGTGTGTTGATGCCGACCGGCAAGGTCGGCCTACGGCAGCACCAGATCACCACCGCCCATGGCCCACGCACCGTCGTCTCGCTGAGCGGGGAGCACACCGATCCCCTGCTCGACCGGTTCCGGAACGATCTGCCGAGCGATACCTACGACTGGTCCGGCGAGACACTCCTGCTGGCCTTCCGTAATGGCCTTCCCCAGGTGGCCTTCGAGAAGCTCGACGAATACCTGCGGCATAGCGGGGAGCACCCTGTCGAGCCGTTCGATGCGACGGGACGCGAGCTCGAAGCGATCCTCGGCGGAGTGTTCCAGCCCGACCGCGTGGTGCGGATCCTTGCGGTCGGCCTGTTGCCGGAGGACCGTCCCCGGGCCTACAGCGAATTGGGCGCTTACGCCCGTGCACGCGGCGGCGGTGGCGTCCAGGTCCCACCGATCTACCACGATTGGGAACTCGTCCCGGGCGAGAGTACCAGTACCATTCGACTGATACCGAGCCGTGACGTCAGTCTCGCCGTGACGCAGGAGGACTGGCTGGCAATCGACCCGGGCCGTGCCAGGCCGGCCCCGATCGCCATCGAGAACAGTCCGGCGACAACGGGAACTGCGCCGGCGGAAGCCGGGTCGGCCACTCCGCCGCAAAGCGACGAGCAGCCGCAGGCGGTTGCGTCGGACAGCGTGCAGGAGCTGGCGACCGAGGCCCTGACCCGTCCGGACGACGCTCTGACCATCGATCTTCGCGACCTGATCGACCTGGAGACCACAAATCCGCTCGCCGAGGCCGAGCTGACGGTTTCGGTTTCCCCGTCCGAGGACGCCGAGCCGCACCTGCTCGACGCTTCGGGCGGCTGGGTGGCGGGCTTGCCATGGAACCGGCTCCTCACCGACGACGAGATCCGCGATGCCGCGTACCTCCCGGTGCTGAGTGCAGACAATTCGTTCGTTCAGGCCTCAGCCAGTCTGCCGTGGTGGATGTTCGACGAGCTGAAACCGCACCTGGCACGGTTGTACATCGATGAACTCGTCGAAAACGTGATCCTTCCCGTGAGCCCGGCGGGTGTTCCGATGCTGACTCTGATCGAGAACGGCCGCGTGAAGCTGGCCGAGGCCACTCCCACCGACGCGTACGTGTGGATGAGGGAGTTCCAAGTAGTCGGGGTCGCCAGCCTGGCGATCCGGCTTCTGCCGCCAAAGCCGCTGGCCGGTCAGGCACACGTGACTCTGCTCGACTGGTCCGAGCAACTGGGTGAGTTGCTCCAAAGGACAGTGCTGGTGCCGGACGAGCGGAACGGCTGGATCGGTGACGCCCATACGGGGACAGTCCAGGTCCGCGGTCCTCTTGGCGTCAAGGGCCGCTGGGCGGAGCCGACCCTCAGGGAAGGTGCGAGCCCATGGCTGACCGACTCGCTGGGTCGCGCTGTGGCGCGTCAGCGACAGCTCGACATGGACCTACCTCCCGAAATGCCGACCAGCGAGCTCACGGTCGATGACCACCTCCGTTTGGCGGCCCTGAAGCGACGCAAGCTTTCCCCCTTCCTGGGCAAGTCCGGCGACGCGGTACGCGACCAGCTCGTCGCCTTGAGCGCGCTCACCGGTCCGGGCCTGGTCCTGGACGCTGGAACGGACCAGCAGGGCGTCCTGGTCCAGGTCGGCAGCAGCGGCTCGCGCATCGAGCCACTGCTGCGAAGCCAGCCGGACGGAGGGGCGACGTTCGAGCTGCCTGTCGAGCTCGGACGCCTCCTCCCGCTCAGGGCACACACCACTCTTCAATTCACCTACCCGAGCACCATCAACGATGCGGAGCACCGCGCGCTGGCGAAGGCATTGGACAACCTGCCGGTCCACGCTGAGCTGGAGCTCTACTTCCCGCAGTCCGGTGCCCATGTTCGCCCCGTGCACGACGAGGCCAACGACCTCTGGTACCTCAGTGCTGTCAAGGACGTCGAACTCGAGAAGGGCGGCCCGGTCCTGCGGCAGACCGCCAAGTGGAACCGGGCCACTGGCGTTGGCGTCCCTGGGGCGGTGTCGACGGATGAGGGCGCCTTGGTGCAACGTGGCACCGTATCCGCCTTCCAGAGCGACGGCGTGCTGCCAGAGTGGGAAGAAGGGCCACGCCGGCTGACAGAGCACGACCAGGCCCCGATAGCTGTTGCCTCCGCGTACGACCCGAAGGCCGACGGCGCCGGGGAAGGCGCCACCGCGTCGGTGTTGAGGCAGGTGTTGGGGGAGTACCGCCACGGCACTGAGAGCTCGTACGTCTTCCTGCCGCTGTTGGACGGCCTGCCGGCGCTGGCCTTCACTGATGCCGATCTCAGCGGCCTGAAGTCGTGGAGTGGCGTCCAGCCGGTGACCGTCGGTGAGATGGCCCAGTGGCTGCTCTCCCTTCGAGCGGAGACCCGGGACGGCCAGGCGGCCCTCAAGGCGGTCATCCTTGTGACCGAGCAGTTGCCGCCCGCACTGCATGCCCGGCTGGTCGTCTTCATTGAAGCCGTGGCGGTCACCTCGCGCATCAGCATCGGCTATGCCCCCCAAGGCCAACGCTGGGTGTGGTACGGCCGCCGCGAACTGATGCAGCTGCGCAACGGTGAGCATCTGGGTGCCGTGGAATGGGCCCGGCCCGAGGAGCTGCGGCAGCGGGCGTCGGAAGAGGTTCAGCGCGACCTGGATTCGATGCTGGAGCAGGCGGAAGCCGAGCTGCCCCCGGCCTACGACCTCGGCCAGCGGCTGGTCGAGGTCCCGGTCAGAGGCGAGGAGGAAGGCAGCACCGTCGCTGTCCGCACGCAATACTTCTGGGGCGTTACGGCATCCCTGCGCGGCTACGGCACGTTGGAGGGAGACGCCTACGTCCGCGAGCTGCTGGCGGACTTCTCGGCCGAGCTGCACCGGGACGGGCAACTGGACGAAGACTCCGACCACGTCGTTCTGCTCGGACTGGACGGCCTGGGCCGGGTGCTGCTGCACGGCGAGGAGGCCGACGACATCCTGACCGCCGACCCGGAGCTCCTCGCCGACTGGCTGCTCACGGCCGATCCCGCGGCCCGGGGTAAGCACGTCCAGCTGTGGTTCCTCGGCATGCGGCCGGAGTGGTCGGCGCGCCTTGCCGTCTACACCGAGAAGTTCGCTGCCGCGCTGGAGGCCACCGCGAACAACTGGCCGCTGACCCGCGGCGCGTACGCTCCCTGGCTGGGCCGAGTAACGAAGTTCTGGGTTCCCAAGCTCACGACGGTGCAGAACCCGCCGCAGCCGATCGCACCACTGCAGTCGGGGCATGAACCCCTGGCCTTGTCGCAGCCCGATGGCACGCTGGCCCCTGTCCGCCGGTCCGGTGCACAAGGGATGTATGGCCAGGACTTCGACGCCCTTGTCCGAGAGGGCGCCATCCCCCTGGACGCGTTCGAGGCCGCCGAGCCGACCGAGCAAGAGCTGGAGGCTCTGACGCCCATGCCTGACCGCACCCCGGCTGATCACGAGCAGGAGTACGACGACGAGTTGCAGCCTGGGAACTGGGACGCGGCCGACGAGTGGGCCGACGTCACGCTGTCCGAGCTGGAGGACTACGCCGAGGACGGGACGACTTCGTACCTCACGCCGTTGCTGGTCGACCGTGTCGACGAGGAGGTGATGGATGCCCTGGAGCAGATCGTCAGCGTCTACGGCATGGACGACGCCGCTGAAGAGCCGGAGGACTTGACGGACGACGACACCGACGACCAGGACGGTGACGCCACGGACGGGCCCGGTGACGGGGGCGGCCCTGGGCCCCGCGGAGGCGGTGGTGGAGGCCTCGGCGGCGCCGGAGGCACGGGTGGGGGAGGTACCGGACGGGCCACGCAGGACCACGATGCGGTCCCTCGCGACCGGCGCGACCCGGCGACCGGTACACCCGCGCCCTCCTCGACCACGCCGACTGCCTCGATGCGACAGGACCGCGTCGCCGGACCGCTCAGCTCAGATGAGGAGCGCGGTCTCCTCGGCAGCGACGTCAGCGACGTCAGCGACGTCAGCGACGTCAGCGGCGACGGCGAGACGGCCGGCGTCCGTGCCCCCCGCACCACCGACGACACCTGGCAGACCCTCCTGGGCAGGCCGAGACCCACGACGACCGAACCGGCACCGGAGATCACCTACTCGCAGCCCCCGCAGGCCCATGTGGAGGCACTGCCCGGCGGAACCGAGGGCTCGTCCGCCGCATCCACCCGTGCGCCGCAGCCGGGTCCCGCAGGTACGAGCAGCTCGGCCGTCCAGACCATCCCCCACCCCGTGTCGCCGCTGGGTGAGATCGACTTCAGGGGTGCGGACGCTCTGAGTGGATACCCGGACGAGGATGCCCCGTCCGCCCTCGACGTGGAAACGACGACGGCCACCCCGCGGTCGGTGTCCGACCGGCCCGAGGTACCAGTGCTGGTTGATCTCCACCCCGAAGACAATGGGCCGGAGCTGGCCCGCATCCGCGCCGCCGTGGCCCGCATGCCCGAAGTGCCGGGAGTGCTGCGGGTGCTGGTAGCCAACGATCCGGCTGGCGGCTTCCGTATTCGGGACACCGATGGCACCACCGTGACGGCCGGCGTCAACGAGCTGGTGCAGCGGCTGCCGCGGCTGAGCGGGCTGCCCGTACACGCTGTGCAGCTTCTCGCCACCGGACCGGCCCTCACCGGCGCAGGCAGGACTGCACGACATGCCCTGCGCGACCTCCTCGCGGGGATACTCGGGACGTACGTCGTCCTGAGCGACCCAAGTGTGGCGCTCGCCCCCGATGCACTTGCCGCCGACCTCCTCCTGACCGGACAGGGCACCGCCGACCCACACCTCGGAGACTGGCAGGTCGGCCGTCCCCAGCTGGTCGCCCCTGGCACCGACCCCGGCTTCTGGGCAGACCCCCGGGGGCTGCTGCTGGGGCCCGGCATGGCCAGCGGCATCCGGCTGCACGCCGGCGTGCTGGCTCCGCCGACCGACGAGGGTTACTTCTACGCCGCGGACTCCGATCTGGCCTGGCTGTGGCAAATCGGCTCGATCCCCGACGTTTTCGTAGCGGCGCTGCCCCTCCTGTCCGGCGGTGGAGCACTGCTGCGCGGCTCGGACGGCCGCTTCGAAGCCGACCCGGAGACGCTGATCGGCTGGCTGCGCACATACGGCTACCGCCACGGCATGAAGCTGGTCTTCATCGAGCTGACCGCGAACGGACAGCAGCCGCTCGGCCCCGACGAACGGGCCCGGTTCGTCCAGCGGATCCACGCCCTCACCGGTGACCGGGCACTGATCGCCGGACCCGGTCATCGAATCCGCCCCACCACCGATGGCACCGGTGTGCGGTCTGCGCCGATCGGCTCCGGGCCGGCCTCCGGCGCGCAGGCTTGGATCGAGGCACCGGAGACCGACGTGATCGGGTCCCCCACCGGCAGTCTGCTGACCCCAGCCGAGGCCACGGAACCGCTACGGGCGCCGGTGAGGTTGCTGGCCGATGCCGGACACGAGGACCTGACGGCTCTCGGCCGGCTCCT
>NZ_JBSGZO010000172.1:11450-13778 GCF_053611045.1 Streptomyces sp. NPDC054841
ACATACTGGTCTTCGCCCCCAAGATCCACGAGAGCGCCGGGCTGGCTCTTGGCGAGTCCGGACAGTCCGAATCCCTGACCGGCTCGCCTGAGCTTGCCGAGCGGATCGCCTCCCGGCTCCATGGCGCCAGAGATGTGCAGGTACATCTGCCGTCCCGACTGCCGGCGCCCACTGCCGCCTTGGTCCGCCGCCAGCTCAAGGAGATCTCCGAGGCACTCCGGGACGATTGGGGCCTGGCCGGTGTCACCTTCCACCTGCCGGCCTCGCAAAGCAGCATCGTTAGCTCCGAGATCCCCGGACGCACCGAACTCGTGGCCGACGAGGGCTGCATTCTCGAGGACTGGCAGAGCATCACCGCGGGCGGGCTCGGCGCGTTGCCACGCTTCGCATCCATAGCAGGCACGCTGCACGCGCTTCGCGCACCGGAACCGCAGACACGCACCTTCGGACCCGCCGACAGTGACGCGACCGGCGTCGTCGTGGTGTTCGCTGGACTCGGGGACCAGCAGTTCGCGGCGGACCTGCTCAACGCCCCGGTGCCGCCGGGGCTGCTGAGGCTGCTGCTGGACGCCGACGGAACCGGCGCCCCTACGCTGCACATGCTGCTTGCGTATCCGCGCCCGGGGCTGCCCAGCACCGTGCCCGTTCGGCTTCTGGCTCCGGCACTGGCCGGCTGGCTGGCGGCGTCTCTGTGGCAGGGGCACGAGCTCCAGGTGCTGTTCTCGGGAGCGGTACGGCAGAGGATGTTCTCCGATGCCGTGCTATCGGCCACGGCGCAGCTGCTCACCACATATGCCTACCGCGCCCCGGTGCGGACCAGGCCGGTGGTCCGGCACGGCATGCTGACGCTGGAAAACCTTCTTCCCCCGTCGCATCTCACCATGAGTCCGGTCTCAACCCTCTGGCAGCACCTGGCTGTGCCACCTGGCACCCCGAAGTCGGCGTTCACGACCCTGAGCGACGGCACCCTCGGCTCCACCGACCTGGCCGGGGCGCGGGTGACGTACGGAGGCGCACTGTCGATCAGCAGGGATCCGCACGTCGATAGACTCGTGGACACCGCAGCGGCCGCAGCCCGGCTTGCGCTCGCCGCGCAGGGTTTCTTCCTGCTCGGCACCGACCTGCACATCGACAACGGACGTGCCGTCGGCTTTGCCACCCACGGCACGGACACCCGGCCGAGCATCCTGGAACCGGAGGCACTCGCCGTTCAGATGCGGCATGCGGGCTTCGACAGCACCCGCCATGTCGCCCTGGTGGCCCTCGGTGAAGCCTTCGCCAATCCGGCCGAGCGGCCAGGCGCCGAGGAACTACTCCAAAGCCTCGCCGACGCGCTGGACGGGGCACTGGTCACTGTGCATGCTGGCTACCAGCTGGAGATCTCCCCCTTCGGCCTGGTCAGCGCGTCCCCGCTCTACTCCACGGTCGACCCAGGCAAGAGACCCTGGCTGACGAAGGGTCCCGACTCCATCTGCCTGGCCTCGCAACCCCTGGGGACCGGGTACATGCTGCAGAGGGCTGACCGGCCGTACCTGATCGGCACGGAAGGCAAAGCCGTGAGCCGGCAGCCCGAGGACATCGCTGACCTCGTCGCGTTTGCCGAACAGACCGGCATGTTCCTCGCGGACTTCGAGATCGGGACAGAGCTCCGCGGTGACGGCGCACTGGAGTACTACCTGGAGCGGTCCGCCCCCGGCGAGATGCCGGTCGATGATCTGACAGTGGCGCAGCTGCTGAAGACCTGGGGACACCGGGAGGGCCAGCCCCTCCTGGTGACGGCAGCCGTTGCGCGCCACAACCACGGGCAGATGGTCGCGCTGTATCGGCGGGTCGCCGACCTGCGCAGGTCTCCGCTGAGGATGATCCCTGTCGATGCGACCCTGACAGTGCATTCGCCTTACGGGGGCGGGCGAACGGAGCTGAGGCTGGGGTACGACGATGCGAACGGGCAGATGAGGGTCGCTGCCAGCTGGCTGCGCATCAACGTCAGGACCGAGGACTTCTGGCAGTGGTACACCGATGGCTACGGCCACCTCCGACGCGGTTCCCAGCCGGTCACGAGGAAGACTCTGGACCTTTCGCAGCCATCGCGCCCACCGCGGCTGCTGGCTTCCACCACCGTCCCCGACACGACCTTTGCGTCATGGACGGACCAGGACTTCACCGAGGGCCTGCTGCAGGTTGTGCTGGACTTCCGGCACGGCATTCCCGCCCTCGCCATGGCCGACGAGTTGGGTGGCGCGCCGAAGCCGCATACGATGGCTCCCGGCGAAGTGGTGAGCTGGGTCCAACAGCAGCTGTCCGGGACGGCCGTGGTCACCGCCTTGC
>NZ_JBSGZO010000172.1:13788-16490 GCF_053611045.1 Streptomyces sp. NPDC054841
ATCGTCCCGGCGACTCCGCTCAGGGCGCCGAGCAACCGGCTCGATGCCAGCTTGCGGATTCGCAGGCTGACAAACTACGGTGACGTCTTTTCAGCTCTGGCCGCCGTACGGTCGTACTGGCCCCGGATGGCCTACCGGGCGAGCTGGAACGAATCCGCCCGCGCCTTCGCGCTGTGCGCCATCGGGCAGGATTCGCATGGTCGGTTCCTGAGCGGCGACTGGCGCGGCCTCCCTGTGCTCCCCCAGGGCGCCGACGAGCCCTTCGTCACCGACGAGATGGGCATTCTGCAGTCCAAGGATCTACCGCTCAGGGTCCTGCTGCCCGGCGGAGTGTCCAGCGTCCCACCCCACGAGATCAAGGGCCACGGCGCATGGAGCGCGCTGCACACCACAACTCTGCGGGACATGGGCGCGTTCACCGCGTACGTTCAGGTCGGCCTGCCCACCGACGAGGAACCGGCGGGTGCCGTGTGGAAGCTGCGGCACAAGAAGCCCAGCGGTGCCCGCGTCACCGTCCAAGCCACCACCGGGCAGCTCTTCGCCTGGCTGGTCCGCTCCCGCTTCATGGCCGGCGCCTCGGCGTCTTCGGACAGCGAATTGGTGCTGATCTTGGACGGTATGAAGCCCGGTCGGCTGACAGAACTGGTGCAGCAGGAGGCGGCCGTGCTGGCCACGCTGGCCACACGCCGGGTCCGTGTCACTCCGGCAGACGCGGAGCCCGAGTGGTTCCCAGTGCCGGGAACCATCGGGTTGCGCTGGATCCCCAAGCTGGACCGCTCCCTCAAGCTCCTCTCCGACATGGTCGAGCAGTACCGGACGGCGGAAGGCGAGTGGACCGCGCGGACGGCGGAACGGTCGCAGCAACGGCTACGCGTGTACGAGGAACTGGTACTCAGCGAACGCGTTCGTGCCACGGGGGCCGCCTGGCGGGCAACGCAGTACCTCGTGACGGGCATCAGCAGTCTGCCTCTCGTGCACGGGGCGGTGGCCCGACTGGCTGCCTCGGTGTACCTTGACCAGTTGCTGACCTCGGTGGAAGAGCTTCCCCAACACGTACGGGAGCAGCTGCTAAGACAACGGCAGGACGACCAAGAGCTCGATCGGTCAGACCGGACCGAGCTGCTCCGGCAGAGAATGACGCCCCCGCCGCGCCGACTGACCCAACTGCCGTCCGATGCGTATGTCGAAGCGCAGCGCAAAGCGCCGAGCTGGCACATCGCCGAGCCGCAGGGCGGCCCAGCGCCGCGCGCGCGGCTGCAGGAAGGGGAGTCCGGCCTGCTCCTCGACCCCGTCCGCGGCATGGTTCTCAGCTCGTCGATGGCCTACATCAGCGGCGTTGAGGCCCAGTCCCGGTCCGCGCTGGCCGAACTCCTCGGCGACGGTGCCCTGAAGTGGCCCGTCATCGAAGTTCAGGTCGACGCCCGCGGCGACCTGGTGGAGCTGAACCTGCCGGCTACCGGCACGGGTGCCCCTGAGTTGGTCCCAGCGAACCTGGACAGGATCAGGAACTGGCTGGAGGCGAAGAACCTGCCACCGGGCAGCCCCGTGATCTTCACCGCACGGACACCGCGAGCGGCCGCCGCGTATCGCAGGATGGCCGAGCGGATCCGCCAAGTGGTCGAGCCGCTGGGCCACTTCGGCTATGTGGCGGACCCGGGGGCCGGGGTGATCCTGCGCAGCTCGGTTCGGGCGCTCGCCGGTATCGAGTCCGTGGAAGACCGTCGCATCTCCACGGCCGCGCTGGAATTCACCGCCCTGAACGGCGACGGCCCGGCCCCCTGGCGGATCATCGGCCGCGGCAACGGCGGGCTGCCGCCGCTGTACGGTCACCCCGACGGCACGCTGCGCGCCTATACCCTTCCCGTCCGCTCCGTCGTCTCCGTCATCGAGCAGCTGGGCACCAACGAGGTCGAACACCAACTGATCACGACATCCGAGGACTTCGCCAAGCAACTGGCGGCGGTCACGTCGGTCAGCGGCCCGGAACCCGGGCAAGGCACCGTGTGGTTGCTGGCCGGCTTCGACCGGGGCCGCCCGGTCCTGCCCCTGCTGACCGATGTACGGGACGGCGTCGTGACCACCGTCTCCCGCCCGGTGGGCGGCCATGAGACGGCCGCCTGGCTGGCGGCCCATGGTGCAACGGCCCCTCGGCTGACGCAGGGCCGCCTCCGTGTCGTCCCCGAGGCTCTCCACCCTCATCACTACCCGGCTGCCCTCAGCACCCTGCGACTGGTGGCTGAAGACCGTAATGTCGTCGTCGACCTGCTCAAGCCCGGCTACCGCCATCGGGTGGTCGCCGGGGCCCTGGTCATCGAGGGGCCCGGCGGAACAGATGTCGGCTCCGACACCGCCGCCTGGTTCACCATCGTGCCGGAGGCACTGGCCAAGGCAGCGCTCACGATGGCGGCGGTCGGCTCTGCGGTTCTGGCCGTCTCTGCGCTTATCGACGCAAGGCTGCGGGGCGCACCAATGCCCCCGGAGGCGCTGCTCGGCACGGTACTGGCCGCCCTGGCGCTCACCGCCGGCGGGCTGCTGGGAGAGGCGTCGCTCGCCCTGTCGGCGCTCGGCGGCGTGTCGCTCGCAAGCATGTCCGCGGAGCCGTACGAGCTGGAGCCGGTATCGGCCGGCACCGGGCCAGGAATGGCCCATGGGGAACCGCTGCTGTCCGTCCCTGGCTCGGATCAGGCCGTAAGGTCCGGCTC
>NZ_JBSGZO010000173.1:0-16376 GCF_053611045.1 Streptomyces sp. NPDC054841
GCCGAAGGCCGTACGGGGGTCCGGGGGCGAAGCCCCCCGCTCAGCCCGCCCGCAGGAATGCCGTGCCCGCGACCAGACCCATGAGCTTCAGCCGGGAGCCGTTCGCGAGGCGCTTCCCCAGGGCTTCACTTACACCCGGACGAGTGTCGTCGCCATGCCCGTCGAGGATGACGACCGCACCCTCCGCGGCGAGTTCCTCGGCCCGCTCCAGATCGCCGAGGACCCCCTGAACGGACGGGTCACCGGCCAGCACGATCACTCCATAGCGGACGTCGGAGACCGCGGCCCGCACCTCCGGGTCGCCGAAAGCGCCCCGCTGGATCCGGGCCTGCGCACCGGAACGGCTGCCGCACAGCGCCAGGTTGGCGCGTACGACGTCCTCACGCACCGGGACGGGTGCCCCCGCCGGCACGGCGACGCCCGCCAGCGGGTCCACGATCGTCAGCCGGGGCTCGACGCCCGCGCGGTGCAGCATGCGCAGCAGCGCCGTCGCGAACAGCCCGTGCTGGGTACCGATCTCCAGCACGTCCTCGTTCGGCGGGGCCAGCAGCGGAACGGTCGCGAGCTTGCCGCACACATCGGAGGTGGAGCCCGCGATCCGGCCGACGCCGAGGGCCTCCAGCGCGACCACCGTCCGGTAGGCGACGGTGAGATCGCGTCGGGCGTGATCAGCGGACGCTCCGGTCGCCGTGGTCACTTCGCGCACCAGCGTGTCCAGCTGGGTCGCGGTGGGCATCCGGTGGCCGTCCCGCCCGGAGTGGTCGAGCAGCAGCCCGAGTCCGTAGCTCTGACGCCGCAGGTCGGCCACTTCGTGGTGGAGGGCGTCGAGGTCGGCCTGCAGGGCCGTGGTGGCGCGCTCCAGGCGCTGCTCCACCAGCGTGAACGCCGGACGCAGCACCCGCTTCGCCAGCCGGTTGCTCAGGAGGGAGGGCATGCCGGGAGATTACGCCGCGTCTCCTCCTCCGGGGGCCACCAGCGGATGCTGTGCGGGTGAAGTCTTGGTGGCCTTCCGTTGACGTGCTCGTGCCGCGGGCAGCAGAGCGACCGTCACCAGTACGAGAAGGGCGGCCCCGCCGGTCGCCGCACCGGCCCGCAGTCCTGGTGTACGGAACGAGCAGTCGACGGTGCCGGTCGTCCCGTCGAGGGGGACGGCGACCAGTCCGAGGTGGTGGCCGGCCGGCTTCCCGTTGCAGCTCCAGCCGGCGATCCGGGGCGCGGCGAGGACGGCCGTGCCGGTGGAGCCGGGCGGCAGCTGCGCCCGTACGCCGCTGTCGGTGACCTCGACGGACACCGCCCCGGTGGACTTCAGCCGGGCCACGGCGGCCGTCAGCCTGCCGCGGTCCAGACAGCCCGCGCTCCAGTCGCGCGGCTCCACCGCGGCGAAGGTGATTTGGGACTCCGGTCCGCCCGACGTGCCGAGCGGGGTCATCGGGGCGCGCCGCTTGGGCAGTTGGCCGGTGAGCTTGACCGGCTTTCCGTCGCCGAGCCGTGCCGTACCCCGGTAGTCGGGCGCCCACAGGAAGACCTCGGTGCCGGCCGGGCAGACACCGCCGACGGGATCGCCGTACACCGCGGCGCCGAGCAGCAGCTCCTGGTTGCGGAACGGCGAGTCGCCGTAGCGCGGCTCGGGTCCTGGCGGACGCACCGTCACCAGCGGCGGCACCTCGGCCCGGGTGACCCCCGGCCCCGCGCCCAGCGCCGTGCGGACCCGCGCGCCCACCGAGAAGACCGCGTCGGTGACCGGATTGTCCAGGCTCTGTACGTTGCGGCCGCGTGAGGTCCAGCCGGCTCCGAGCGCGGCCATCGTGCGGGTGAGCACGGCGGGGGTGTGGCTGCTGTAGTACGCGCCGCCCTCGCCGCCCATCAGCATCGGGTCGTTGCCGGTGATCTGCTCGCGCCCGGGGTCCGTCCGGTACGCGGGCCAGCCGTCGGCCCGGGCCACCGTGGCGGCGCGTGCGGCGTGGGCCGCGCCCCACGCCGGATAGTCGTCGAGCCGGCCGAGGCGCTGCCGGTCGGTGTACGCGATGGTTGCCGCCGCCTGTCCGACCAGGGCCGCGGCGAGCAGCAGCGCCGCCGGTACGACGTACCGCCGGCCCTTGAGCCGTGCCAGCACCAGCCCGCCGGCCGCCCCGGCAAGGCCCAGTGCGAACAGCGGGTACGTCCATCCGGTGACCACATCACTGGGCGCCGCGCGGAGCGCGATCACCACGAGGACCCCGGTCCCGCCGAGCAGTGCCCGCCGCCCGGGCCACGCGTGCGCCACGCACACCCATGCCGCGATCACGAGAACGCCGGCGAGGACGAAGGACTGCCGGTACGGACTGCCGTTGGGCGTGGCGAAGATGTGCCAGGCCAGATGGGTCGGCCCCCACTGCATCGACAGCGCGACGGCCACTGCCAGCCCGGTCCACCACCGGCGCTCGCGCCGCGGCGCGCCGCGGTGGAAGACCAGGGCGCAGGCGAGCAGCAGCGTCCCCGTGCCGAGGAAGAGGGCCGGAGTGGAGAAGGTGTAGGTCGCCGGGAGCGTGCGGGCGAACACATCGGTCCACCCGGCGGGCGCGAATGTGCGGATCACGCCGGGGTGGGCGTGCTTCGAGCCGAGGAAGACCGGGAGCAGCACGGGCGTCGCGAGCGCGACGCCGAGCAGGGTGGTCCCGGCGGCCCGTGTCACCACCCGTATCCGGTCCCGTACCGCCGTCTCCTTCTCGTCCAGGACCAGCCGCAGCACCAGCACCAGCGCGGCGCCGAGGGTCGCCATGTAGGCGGTGTAGAAGTTCGCGGTCCAGGCCACGGCGACGATCAGCGCGCCGAGGACGGGACGCTGCCGCGTACGAGCCCACTCGCCGACCAGGCAGAGCAGCGGGAAGGCGATCAGCCCGTCCAGCCACATCGGGTTGTACGAGGCCTCGATGACGGACCAGCCGCAGAGCGCGTACGAGGCGCCGAGCACCCCCGCCACCCACCAGCGGTCACCGCCGCGGCGAAGGGCGAGCAGCAGCCAGGTCATCGCGGCCGCCGCGGCGGCCATCTTCAGCACGGTGATCACGTACACCGCGAGATCGATGTCCTCGCGCGGGAAGAGCCCGACGAGCACGGCGAACGGGCTGGTCAGATAGGTCCCGAGGTCGGGGAGGAAGCTCGTGCCGTACCCGGACTGCCAGTTGAGCAGCAGCCCGCCCCCGGCGCGGCCGTGCAGCAGGTCCCACAGGTGGGCATGGAACGGGACGAACTGATTCCCCAGGTCGTTGACGCTGCGTGTCTTCGGTCCGAACGGGAAGCTCCGGGCGACGGCGTCACCGGCGCACACGGCCACGATGGTGAGCAGGGAGGCGAGCGCGGTGGCGCGGCCGCGGAAGGCGGGGGCGTCCCGGGTGGTGTCCGAGTCCGCGGTGTCCGAGCCCATGGCGTCGCCGTCCGCGGTGGCCCGCGCGGTGTCCACGGCCTGTGCGGTGCTGTCCACGGCCTGTGCGGTGCTGTCCACGGCCTGTGCGGTGCTGTCCACGGCGTGTGCGGTGTTGTCCAAGGTCGGCATGGTTCCTCGAATATGCCAGGCCATAGATCGTGAATACGAGCCACCATGAGGCCAGTTCACGCAATGGTCGCCTGCCCGCCATGTGTGGAATCCACCCCCGACATTCACGTCGGTTGTTGTTCTTCCGTGCTGATCTCGATTGTTGTCCCGTGCTTCAACGAAGAGGAGATCATCAACCGCTTCCATGAGCATGTGACCAAGGAACTCGTTCTGCTCGGCCAGGAATTCGAACTGGTCTATGTGGACGACGGAAGCCAGGACCGTACGCTCGCTCTCCTCGAGCAGATCGCCGCGGCCGACTCCCGTACCCGCTATGTCTCCTTCAGCCGTAACTTCGGCAAGGAGGCCGCGATGCTGGCCGGACTGCAGCACGCCGGCGGTGACGCCGTGGTCATCATGGACGCCGATCTCCAGCATCCGCCCGAGCTGGTGCACCGCATGCTGCGCCTGCACGAGGAGGGATTCGACCAGGTCATCGCCCGCCGCACCCGAAAGGGCGACCGGGTCACCCGCACCGTCACGGCGCGCGCCTACTACTGGCTCATCAACAAGCTGGTGGATGTGGAACTCGTCGACGGTGTCGGCGACTTCCGGCTGCTGTCCCGCCGTGCCGTGGACGCCATCCTCGGACTGAGCGAGTACAACCGCTTCTCCAAAGGCCTCTTCGCCTGGGTCGGATTCCGCACGACGACCTTCGAGTACGAAAATGCGGTGCGTGAGCAGGGCCGCTCCAAATGGAGTTTCGGCAAGCTGCTCAACTACGGTCTCGACGGACTCCTCTCCTTCAACAACAAACCGCTGCGGGCCGCCCTCTATCTGGGGCTGCTGCTGCTGTCCGTCGCCATGGCGTATGCGATCTGGATCGTCGGTGTCGCCCTGGTGAACGGGGTGGATACCCCCGGCTATGTCACACTTCTCGTGGCAGTGGTCGCTCTCGCCGGCGTCCAGATGGTGATGGTCGGCGTGGTCGGTGAGTACGTCGGCCGTATCTACTACGAGGTGAAGCGCCGCCCGCACTACCTGGTGGCGGCGACCAACGCCGGACTGCCGCGGCAGCAGCAGCCGCGGCGCAGCGCGGGAGAAGAGCAGGGGGAGCTCGTACGCCGATGACGATCCAGGCGCAGATGTTCCGGTTCGCCCTGGTCGGCGTGGTCAACACCGCGACGTACTACGGCTGCTACCTGCTGCTTCTGCCCCGGATGCCGTACGTCGCGGCACACGTCCTGGCGTTCCTGCTCAGCATGGTCGGCTCGTTCTTCCTCAACTCGTACTTCACGTACCGGACCCGTCCGACCTGGCGGAAGTTCCTGCTCTTCCCGCTCACCAACGCCGCGAACTTCGTGATCACGACCTGCGGTGTCTATCTGCTGGTCGACGTTCTCCGCTTCGGCAGCCGCTACGCCCCGCTGATCGCGGCCGCCGCGGCGATTCCGATCACCTTCGTGGTGTCCCGCACGATCATGCTCCGGCCCGAGCCCGGTCGCCGCCCGGCCGGCGCACCCGGACCGGCCGGCGCGTCGTTGACCGAATCAGTCGCTTCGAAGTAGTGGCCTGCGCCACGCCGACTGCCTACCATCGATCATCGCAAGGTCTTTGTGCGCCCGCCCGTCACCCGACCACCACCCCTCACCGAGGCGCTGCGCGCCGCACCTTTGTTCGCACAATCACCACCGCACGCCGGGAGGCCCCTTTGCACCGCCGCCGTCGCACCGCGCTCGCCCTCTCCGCCGCGCTCGTCGCCGCGGGCCCCCTGCTCGCCGCCTGTGGCAACGAGGCACATCCAGGCGCCGCGGCCGTCGTCGGCGGTGACCGGATCGAGGTGTCGGCGCTCCAGTCCGAGGTCAAGGACGTACGGACGGCTCAGCAGGCGTCGCCCGAGTCCGGGCAGCTGATCAAGAACACGGGACAGCTGAACCGCGCCAAGCTGCACGGCATGATCCTCGACCGGATCCTGGAGCACGCCGCGGACGAGGCCGGCGTCACCGTCTCCCGCAAGGAGATCCAGGAGGCGCGGGCGGCCGCGGTGCAGCAGTCCGGCGGTGAGGAGCAGCTCGCCGCGATGCTGCTCCAGCAGCGCGGTGTCGCCCCCGGCCAGATCGACCAGGCCGTCCGCGAGGAGGTCCTGCTGACCAAGCTCGCCCAGGCCCTCGGGGCCGACCTCGGCACCCCGCAGGGACAGCAGAAGGTCGGCGCCGCGCTCACCGAGGCGTCGAAGGGCCTCGACATCGATGTGAACCCCCGCTACGGCACCTGGGACGACACGAAGATCCAGCTCGGCGACTACAAGGCCCCGTGGATCACCCAGGTCACCAAGGAGCCGCAGGCGGTCCAGGCCGGGGCCTGACCGGCCCCACGGGGGACGTAGGGTCGAGGGGTGAATGCTGAAGCCCCCGTCGAGCCCGGCCGTATCGTCCTGCTCACCGCCAGCCACCGCGTCGCGCCCGGACTGCTGTCCTGGCCGGCCTGGCAGACGCTGCGCGCCGCGGACCGGGTGCTGTGCGCGGACCCCGGCAATCCGCAGCTGCCGTATCTGCGCGAGGCGGGCGTCGACGTCGAGATCGCCGCGCCGGCCGCCCAGGAACTGGTGGACGTGGCCGCCGGCGGCCGGACCGTCGTGGTCCTGCCGTCCGGCGAGGGCGACCAGCCCCTCACCGACGGCCTGGCCCGCATGGCCGGATCCGGCCGCGTCCGGATGCCCGACCTGGAGCTGCTCCCCGGCTCCTACGACCTGCCGGGCGCCCGTCTCCTCGACCTCGTCCAGGTCATGGACCGGATCCGCCGCGAGTGCCCGTGGTCCTCGCAGCAGACCCACAAAGGCCTCGCCAAGTACGGCATCGAGGAGGCCTACGAACTCGTCGAGGCCATCGAGGACGGAGACCGTGACGAGCTGCGCGAGGAGCTCGGCGACGTACTGCTCCAGGTCGTCTTCCACGCACGCATCGCACAGGAGGGCCGCGCCGAGGACGGGGACGAGCCGTTCTCGATCGACGACGTGGCCGGCACGATCGTCGACAAGCTCATCCACCGCCACCCGCACGTCTTCGGCGACGCCCACGCCGAGACCCCGGAGGACGTCAAGGAGCACTGGCTCCGCACGAAGGCCGTCGAGAAGCAGCGCGACTCGGTGACGGACGGCATCCCGCTGGGCCAGCCCGGGCTGGCGCTCGCGGCGAAGCTCGCCTCACGCGTGCGGACGGCCGGACTGGACGTGGAGCTGCCGTCCGCCGCCGACGACCACGGCATCGGCTACGAACTGCTGGCCATGGCCGTACGGGCCGAGGCCGAGGGCCACGACCCGGAGGCCGCGCTGCGGGCCGCGGCCCGCGCCTACCGGGACGCGATCCTGGCGGCGGAGGCCAAGCCGGGCGAGTGACCTGCTTCCGTGGAAGCGGAGTTGGCGGCCCTGGCCGCATCGGGGGCGACCGTACTCGTCGAGTCGATGGTCACGGACGCGTGGACGGTCTGAAGACGCGGGTCGTGGCAGACCCGACAAGGACGAGTCCTGGTACGTCCGCAGCCACGCGCAGGGCGCCCCCGGTGCCGCCGGCCGGCTCGGCAAGCTCCTGAGCAGGGCGGGCCGAACCGCCGAGGCCCAGGACTGGTACCGCATCGCCGCCGACCAGGGCCACGACGGCGCCAGGAAGGCCCCGGGCCAGAACCCGGACGGCCCGGATAACGTCGAGGTGTGAGCAATACACCCGCCCCCGAACTCTTCACCTGGGAGTTCGCCACCGACCCCTACCCCGCCTACGCCTGGCTCCGCGAGCACGCCCCCGTACACAGGACCGCCCTCCCCAGCGGCGTCGAGGCGTGGCTCGTGACCCGGTACGCGGATGCGCGGCAGGCGCTCGCGGATCAGCGGCTCAGCAAGAACCCCGCTCATCATGACGAGCCGGCGCACGCGAAGGGGAAGACGGGGATCCCGGGTGAGCGCAAGGCGGAGCTGATGACGCATCTGCTGAACATCGATCCGCCCGACCACACCCGGCTGCGCCGCCTCGTGTCGAAGGCGTTCACCCCGCGCCGGGTCGCCGAATTCGCGCCGCGCGTACAGGAGCTGACGGACCGTCTCATCGACGGATTCGCCGCCCGGGGGGAGGCGGACCTCATCCACGAGTTCGCGTTCCCGCTCCCCATCTACGCCATCTGCGACATGCTCGGCGTACCGCGCGAGGACCAGGACGACTTCCGTGACTGGGCGGGGATGATGATCCGTCATGGCGGCGGGCCGCGGGGCGGGGTCGCGCGGTCGGTGAAGAAGATGCGCGGCTATCTGGCCGAGCTGATTCACCGCAAGCGCGAAGGCCTGCGGCAAGAAGGGGCGGACGATCTGATCTCGGGGCTCATCAAGGCGTCCGACCACGGCGAGCACCTCACCGAGAACGAGGCCGCCGCCATGGCCTTCATCCTCCTCTTCGCCGGGTTCGAGACCACCGTCAATCTGATCGGTAACGGCGTGTATGCCCTGCTTCGCAACCCGGAGCAGCGCCACCGCCTCCAGGCCTCCCTCGCGGCCGGCGAGAGCGGGCTGCTCGCCACCGGGGTCGAGGAACTGCTCCGGTACGACGGGCCCGTCGAGCTCGCCACCTGGCGGTTCGCGACCGAGCCGCTCACTCTCGGCGGGCAGCGCATCGACGCGGGCGACCCCGTCCTCGTCGTCCTCGCCGCCGCCGACCGTGACCCCGACCGGTTCCCCGACGCCGACACGCTCGATCTGAGCCGCCGGGACAATCAGCACCTCGGGTACGGACACGGCATCCACTACTGCCTCGGCGCGCCGCTCGCGCGCCTGGAGGGGCAGACCGCGCTCGCGACGCTGCTGACTCGACTGCCCGACTTGCGGCTTGCGGTCGATCCTTCCGAATTGCGGTGGCGCGGCGGGCTCATTATGCGCGGATTGCGCACTCTGCCCGTTGAGTTCACGCCCTCGCGGAGCCCGCGCTGAACTGACGCTCAGTCAGGACTGTGACTTTTACGTGATCTCTGCTGCATCGACTTGTGACTGACGCGCGAGTGCGGCTACGTTCACCCCGACTCGGGGTCTTCGCTGATTCAACCGACTCAGCAGACTCAGGAGTTTTCTGTTGTCACACGGAAGGCACACCGCATGCGCTCCGGGAACGGTCGACACCGCCGCCCCCGTCAGGCCCCCGCTCTCATCGTCGCGGCAGGGGTGACCGGATCGGCCATCGCCATCCCGCTGCTCGGTGCGGGCTCCGCCTCCGCCGCCGACTCCGCCACCTGGAACCGCGTCGCCGACTGCGAGAGCGGCGGCATGTGGAGCGCCGACCTCGGCAACGGCTACTACGGCGGCCTGCAGCTCACCCAGGAGACCTGGGAGGCCTACGGCGGCACGGCGTACGCGCCGCGCGCCGACCTCGCCAGCCGCGCCCAGCAGATCTCGGTCGCCGAGATGGTGTTCGCCGCCCAGGGGCCGGCGGCCTGGCCGAACTGCTCGGAGATCGCCGGTCTCGTGCAGGGCGATGCCACGCTCGGAAGCGGCGCCGCTTCCACTCCCGCCGCACAGGACGGCGGCGCCAAGAGCCCGTCGTTCGGCGACGGGGCGGATGTGGCACCCGAGCCGGACGCCGACGACGCCGACAAGGACGGCGCCAAGCCCTCGGCCCCTGCTTCGTCCGCCCCGGACGCCAAGCCGTCCACCCCGACTGCCAAGCCGTCCACCCCGGCGGGCTCCGCGAGCGGCTCCGGCGAGGACTCGGACGGGGCGGGCGAGGGTGACGCCGCCGCTGACGCCGGCAAGGACACCGGCACCGGCAAGCACCGCGGCGCCCCCGCCGACAACGAGGACGAGGCGGGCAATTCGGGCGATGAGCGCGAATCCGGTCGTCATGCCTCACGAGGTGACGGATCGGCACGAGAGGGCGCCGCTACGGGAGATGGGTACACCGTCCTCCCCGGCGACAGCCTGTCGTCGATCGCGGACGCGGAAAAGGTGCCCGGCGGCTGGCCCGCGCTCTACGAGGCGAACCGGGAGGTCGTCGGCTCCGACGCCGACCTCATCCTGCCTGGCCAGAGCCTCGATCTGGGTCTGGATCAGGAGCAGTTGAAGAAGTAGTTCGCCGCCTTATGTCCGGTTCTGTGCAAGTGAGACATGAGTCTCTTCCGGTCAACTGGCGTGTCTTGTCGGTCAACTCCGGCCAACACGCCTCTCACCTGCAAAAACGGACATCTCTGCAAGTCAAATAAGCGTGTTTTCTCCCCGATGTTCGTCTTTGAACATCGGGGAGAAGTACGTTTACGGTCTGAACCGCTCGCCATCGCGGGCCCCGACGACCGCACGCCGAATCCTGCCGGCGGCCGGCGGGAACAGTCGACGCGCAAGCGCCGAAGGCAGGAGCGGGGGACCCAAGGTAAGTGCCGGACCGGCCCGATGAGGGACGGAACGGCTTGGGGTGAAGCCGCGCGCAAGTCGCGTGGCCGGGCAACTCACTTGGCCCGAACCCGACAGCTCACCTCGTAGGCGTCGGTGAGGGGAAAACTCCATGCTGCTTTCCGGCAAGGGCAAGCACCGTCGCCCGACCGTCTTCCAGCGGTCCGCCCGTATCGCCTCGCTCGCCGGTGTCACCGGCGCCGCGATCGCCGCTCCGCTGATGGCCACCGGCACCGCGTCCGCCGCCACCGCCTCCGAGTGGGACACCGTCGCCCAGTGCGAGTCCGGCGGCAACTGGTCCATCAACACCGGCAACGGTTTCTACGGCGGCCTGCAGTTCTCGGCCTCCACCTGGGCCGCGTACGGCGGTACCGCCTACGCCGCCACCGCCGACCAGGCGTCGAAGGCCCAGCAGATCGAGATCGCCGAGAAGGTCCTGGCGGGCCAGGGCAAGGGTGCCTGGCCGAACTGCGGCGTGGGCCTGTCCAACGCCGCGTACACGGGTGCCGCCCCGGCCGCCCCCAAGGCCGAGACCCCCGCCCCGAAGCGCGCTGAGGTCCCGACCACCCGCTCCGAGCGCTCCGCCGCCCCGGCCCCCGCGAAGGGCATCAAGAAGGGCGACGGCGAGTACACGGTCAAGGCCGGCGACACCCTCAGCAAGATCGCCCAGGCCAAGAAGGTCGAGGGCGGCTGGAAGAAGCTGTTCGACCTGAACAAGGACGTCATCGACGACGCGAACGTCATTCACCCGGGCCAGAAGCTCCACCTGGGCTGACGACCCGGCCCCGGGACCCGCCCCGGCCCCGGGACCCGCCCCGGTCCGGGACTCCCCGACCCGGACCGGGCGCCCCGTAGTCCCCGACGGACTCCCGTAGTCCCCCACGGGCACCCGTAGCCCGGTGGACCCGGCGGACCACCGGTCGTACACACCCCCGTCCCCCGGCTCCCCGGCCCGGCGCGCCTTCCCCCGTACGCGCCGGGTCGGGGTTTCTGTCTGTTTTGTGCCCTTTTTCGTCCCATGGGGCGGGCACCGGCTGGCTGATGCCCGCGAGCCGGATAGGCTCGTGTCGCAAGGCCAAAGCGACCCTGCATGACCTGCGCTGCACCTGCTTCGCATACGTCACATTCAGCGTCACATCCCAGAAGGAGATGCTCGTGCCGTCCATCGACGTCGTCGTAGCCCGGGAAATCCTGGACTCCCGAGGCAATCCCACGGTCGAGGTCGAGGTCGGCCTCGACGACGGCAGCACCGGCCGTGCTGCTGTCCCGTCCGGTGCGTCCACCGGTGCGTTCGAGGCCCTCGAGCTCCGCGACGGTGACCAGAACCGTTACCAGGGCAAGGGTGTCGAGAAGGCCGTCCTCGCCGTCATCGAGCAGATCGGCCCGGAGCTCGTCGGGTACGACGCCACCGAGCAGCGCCTGATCGACCAGGCGATGTTCGACCTGGACGCCACCCCGGACAAGTCCTCCCTCGGCGCCAACGCCATCCTCGGTGTCTCCCTCGCCGTCGCGCACGCCGCCTCCGAGGCCTCCGACCTCCCGCTCTTCCGCTACCTTGGCGGCCCGAACGCGCACCTGCTGCCCGTTCCGATGATGAACATCCTGAACGGCGGCTCGCACGCCGACTCCAACGTGGACATCCAGGAGTTCATGATCGCCCCGATCGGCGCGGAGTCCTTCTCCGAGGCCCTGCGCTGGGGCACCGAGGTCTACCACACCCTGAAGAAGGTCCTGAAGGACAAGGGACTGTCGACCGGCCTCGGCGACGAGGGCGGCTTCGCCCCGAACCTCGGTTCCAACCGTGAGGCCCTCGACCTCATCATCGAGGCCGTCAAGCAGGCCGGCTACGCGCCGGGCAAGGACATCGCGCTCGCGCTCGACGTCGCCGCCTCCGAGTTCTACAAGGACGGCAACTACGAGTTCGAGGGCAAGTCGCGCTCGGCCGCCGAGATGACCGAGTACTACGCGGAGCTCGTCGCCGCGTACCCGCTCGTCTCCATCGAGGACCCGCTTTTCGAGGACGACTGGGACGGCTGGAAGACCATCACCGAGAAGCTCGGCTCCCAGGTGCAGCTCGTCGGCGACGACCTGTTCGTCACCAACCCCGAGCGCCTCGCCCGCGGTATCGAGGAGGGCGCGGCCAACGCGCTGCTCGTCAAGGTCAACCAGATCGGTTCGCTGACCGAGACCCTGGACGCCGTCGAGCTGGCCCAGCGCAACGGCTTCAAGTGCATGATGTCCCACCGCTCCGGTGAGACCGAGGACGTCACGATCGCCGACCTGGCCGTCGCCACCAACTGCGGCCAGATCAAGACCGGCGCCCCGGCCCGCTCCGAGCGCGTCGCCAAGTACAACCAGCTGCTGCGCATCGAGGAGATCCTCGACGACGCGGCGGTGTACGCGGGCCGCAGCGCCTTCCCCCGCTTCAAGGGCTGACCGGCGTAAAGCACCAGCCTCCGTACGTCCCCGGCCGCGGTCCCGTACCGTGTCCGGGGACGTACGTACGTAAGAGGACGTACCAACGGGGCCGTAGTAATAACCGTAGGTAATAGGGGAGGCGAGCGATGACCGGGAAGGACCGGGACCGGTTCTCCACCGCGACCCGGCTGCGGCTGCTCGGCGAGCAGACCGCCGCCCGTGTCTACCGCTCGCAGAACCGCCGGCAGGCCCGCCGCTCCCGGCTGACCGGCCGGGCGGCCTTCCTCGCGCTGGTGGTCTGCACGATGATCGTCGCGCTCGCGTACCCGATGCGGCAGTACGTGTCGCAGCAGAACGAGATCGCCGAGCAGGAGCGGCTCGCGGCCGCGGCCCGCGAGCGCGTCGAGGAGCTGCGCGACGAGAAGGCGCGGCTCCAGGACGACGCGCACATCATGAAGCTGGCCCGCGAGCATCTGCACATGGTCATGCCGGGCGAGACCGGCTTCATCGTGATCGACCCCCGGGCCGACCAGGAGCGCCGCCCCGAGGGGGGCGCCGAGGACCACCCCTGGTACTCGAACGTCTGGGACGGCGTCGACCGCGCCGACGCGCCCCGCTGACCGGTACGGCCGAGGCCACGAATTCAACGACGCAACAGACGAGACAGACGAAGAGACGTACGTATACATGGAAACGCCCCCGCCGACCACCGAGCACACCCCGCCCACCGAGGCGGACATCGCCGCGTTCAAGGACCAGCTCGGCCGCCCGCCGCGCGGTCTGCGGGCGATCGCCCACCGCTGCCCGTGCGGCCAGCCGGACGTGGTCGAGACGGCCCCGCGGCTGGAGGACGGTACGCCCTTCCCGACGCTGTACTACCTGACCTGCCCGCGTGCGGCCTCGGCCATCGGCACGCTGGAGGCGAACGGCGTCATGAAGGAGATGACCGAGCGGCTGCAGACCGACCCCGAACTGGCGGCGGCCTACCGCGCGGCGCACGAGGACTACATCGCCCGCCGGGACGCGATCGAGGAGCTGAAGGGCTTCCCGAGCGCGGGCGGCATGCCGGACCGGGTGAAGTGCCTGCACGTCCTCGTCGGCCACTCGCTCGCGGCGGGGCCCGGGGTGAACCCGCTCGGCGACGAGGCGATCGCGATGCTGCCGGAGTGGTGGGCGAAGGGCCCGTGCGTCAGCCCCGCCACGGAAGCCATGACCGAGCCCGGTGCCGGTGACGCCGATGTCTCCGGAACCGGAACCGGAACCGGAAACGGAACCGGAACCGGAACCGGCACCGAGAAGGACGCCCAGTGACCCGCGTCGCCGCCGTCGACTGCGGCACGAACTCGATCCGTCTCCTCATCGCCGATGTCGACCGGGCAACCGGTGAACTGACCGAGCTGGACCGGCGGATGACCATCGTCCGGCTCGGCCAGGGCGTCGACCGCACCGGCCGCCTCGCGCCCGAGGCGCTGGAGCGCACCTTCGCCGCCTGCCGCGACTACGCGGAGATCATCAAGACGCACGGCGCGGAGAAGGTCCGCTTCGTGGCCACCTCCGCCTCCCGCGACGCCGAGAACCGCGAGGACTTCGTCCGTGGCGTCGTCGGCATCCTGGGCGTCGAGCCCGAGGTGATCAGCGGGGACGAGGAGGCCGAGTTCTCCTTCGTCGGCGCCACGATGGAGCTGCCGGGCCACGAGGAGCGCCTGGTCGTGGACATCGGCGGCGGTTCGACCGAGTTCGTGATCGGCCACGAGCACGTCGAGGCCGCGCGATCGGTGGACATCGGCTGCGTGCGGCTCACCGAGCGGCACATCCGGCACGATCCGCCGACGCCGGAGGAGATCGCCGCCGTGCGCGCGGACATCGCGGCCGCGCTCGACCTCGCCGAGGAGACCGTCCCGGTCCGCGAGGCGAGCACCCTGGTCGGCCTGGCCGGCACGGTGACCACCGTCGCCGGGATCGTGCACGGGCACGCCGAGTACGACTCCCAGGCCATCCACCACTCCCGGATGTCCCGCGACCAGGTCGCCGAGGTCACCGAGCGGCTGCTCCGCTCCACGCACGACGAGCGTGCCGCGATCCCGGTGATGCACCCCGGCCGGGTGGACGTCATCACCGCCGGAGCACTGGTGCTGCTCGAGATCATGGAGCGCACCGGCGTCCCGGAGGTCGTGGTCTCGGAGCACGACATCCTTGACGGGATCGCCTTCTCGATCGCCTGAGAAGGGGTCCCGAAGGGCCTGTTCCGGCCCCCCGGGACGTGGTCCGCGAGAAACTTCGTGAAGTTCTTCACAAGGAAAAGGGCCCGGTCGGCCGTCGAAAGTGCCTTCAGACGGCCCTCCGGGCCTCTTTTTGTGCCCAACTCTGCCCGTCAGGCCGCAGTCCGGCACGTTCCCGCCGTGTTGCGTCCACATGAAGCAAGGGGCCGGTTCACCTTCCGGATCCGGCCGTGGGGCCAGCTCAGGAGGGTTCGGCAACGTTCCCCGATGCATCGTGGTTCCCTGACCTCGCCATGACCTCGGTCACGTGGGCGGCGGAGTGTAGCAGAGGGTCGGCAAGTGCTTGTGAAGGGGCTCACGAGCGACCCCTCCGAGGGGGGTGGATACTCGATGGCATGAGCACCACGGAGCGTCCCAGGATCCTCGTAGTAGGCGGTGGGTACGTAGGCCTGTACGCAGCTCGTCGCATTCTGAAGAAGATGCGGTACGGGGAGGCGACCGTCACGGTCGTCGACCCGCGGTCGTACATGACGTACCAGCCCTTCCTTCCCGAAGCAGCTGCCGGCAGCATCTCGCCGCGGCACGTCGTCGTCCCGCTGCGACGCGTGCTGCCCAAGGCCGAGGTACTCACCGGCCGGGTCACCACCATCGATCAGGACCGCAAGGTCGCCACGGTCTCGCCGCTCGTCGGCGAGGCCTACGAGCTGCCCTTCGACTACCTCGTCATCGCGCTCGGCGCGGTCTCCCGCACCTTCCCGATACCCGGCCTCGCCGAGCAGGGCATCGGTATGAAGGGCATCGAGGAGGCCATCGGCCTGCGCAACCACGTCCTCGAGCAGCTCGACAAGGCCGACTCGACGACCGACGAGGAGGTCCGCCGCAAGGCGCTGACCTTCGTCTTCGTGGGCGGCGGCTTCGCCGGCGCGGAGACCATCGGTGAGGTCGAGGACCTGGCCCGCGACGCGGTCAAGTACTACAAGAGCATCAAGCGCGAGGACATGCGCTTCGTGCTCGTCGACGCCGCCGACAAGATCCTTCCCGAGGTCGGCCCGAAGCTCGGCAAGTACGGCAAGGAGCACCTCGAGGGCCGGGGTATCGAGATCTACCTCAACACCTCCATGGACTCCTGCGTCGACGGCCACGTGGTGCTGAAGAACGGCCTTGAGGTCGACTCCAACACCATCGTGTGGACCGCCGGTGTGAAGCCGAACCCGGCGCTGGCCCGCTACGGTCTGCCGCTCGGCCCCCGCGGCCACGTGGACACCCAGGCGACCCTCCAGGTCCAGGGCACCGACTACATCTGGGCCGCCGGCGACAACGCCCAGGTCCCGGACATGGCCTCGCGCCGCGCCGGTGTCGAGAACGCCTGGTGCCCGCCGAACGCCCAGCACGCGCTGCGCCAGTCGAAGGTCCTCGGCGACAACGTCATCTCCGGTATGCGGGGCTTCCCGCAGAAGGAGTACAGCCACGCCAACAAGGGTGCGGTCGCCGGTCTCGGCCTGCACAAGGGCGTCGCGATGATCGTCATGGGCAAGGTGAAGATCAAGCTCAAGGGCCGGCTCGCCTGGTACATGCACCGCAGCTACCACGGCATGGCCATGCCGACCTGGAACCGCAAGATCCGTGTCTTCGCCGACTGGACGCTCGCGATGTTCCTCAAGCGCGAGGTCGTCTCGCTCGGTGCGATCGAGTCGCCGCGCGAGGAGTTCTACGAGGCCGCGAAGCCGGCCCCGGCGGCGGCCAAGGCCGCCCCGGAGAAGGCCAAGGCTTCCTGACCCCGCTGTAGTACCCCGAAGGGGCCGTCCGCCATCCGTGG
>NZ_JBSGZO010000174.1:0-16293 GCF_053611045.1 Streptomyces sp. NPDC054841
GCCGGTCCACGCCTGGAGGGCGGAGAAGACCGCGATCGTCGAGAGCCCGCCCCGCGACAGGGGGAGCACGAGCTGACCGAACACCCGCCACGAGGAGGCGCCGTCGAAGGTCGCCGAGGCAGCCCTGATGTGCGGGGTGCCGCTGCGTATCGCCCCGGCGGGCGACTCCGCGAGCTTCGTGGCGCTCGCCCCCGACGAGTCACCGGGCAGGCGGGCCGCGCTGATCGGCGGCGGGGACCGGCTGACCGGGGCCGCGGACACCTTCACCACCGGCGAGAAGTGGCCCACGCTGGTGCTGCGCCGGATCGGCGACCGTGCCGGGTTCACGCTGCTCCACAAGGGCAAGGAGATCGCCGCCCACGCCTGGGACCCGGCCGCCCCGGTCGGCGACCACACCACCGCGGCCGCCACCGCGAGCGCACTCGCCCGGGTCTACGGCCTTCCCGACCCGCGCCCGCTCACCAGTCTGCTGCGCTCCTCGGACGCCCCCGCCCGCCGCCAGGAGGAGCTCGTCGCCGCCCTCGGCCTCCCGCCGCTCCCGGACGGCTTCGGTGAGCGGCCCGATGTCCTCGAGGACGTGCCGGGCGCCCGGCTGCTGGAGCGGCGCGGTCTCCTCGCAGGCATGCGGGACACGATGGCGGAGGACCCGGACCGCCTCCTCGCGCCCTCCCCGGGCGAGCGCCCGCCCCCGCGACGCAAGCGCTGGTGGCTGCTGCGGACCCTGGCCGTCCTGTTCTTCGGCTCGGCCGCGATCCACTCCTGGTGGTCCCCGGACGTCGGGGTGCTCCGCTCGGTGCTGGTCTCCCTGCTGACCCTGGTCTTCGCAGGCCAGCTCGTGCAGGCCCGGCGGGAGCGCCGCCATCGCTGAGACCGGCCCCGTATGCTCACGGGCGAAGCCAGACACCGGAAGGCAGAGAAGTGAACTACAGGGTCCAGCCCACCGCCCAGGTCGACGAGACCGCCGAGATCGGCGCCGGCAGCAGCGTGTGGGAGCTCGCCCAGATCCGCGAAGGCGCCCGCCTCGGTGAGGGCTGCGTGATCGGCCGTGGTGCGTACGTCGGTACGGGCGTGCAGATGGGCGACAACTGCAAGCTGCAGAACTACGCGCTGGTCTACGAGCCGGCCGAACTCGGTGACGGTGTGTTCATCGGTCCTGCCGTGGTCCTCACCAACGACCAGTACCCGCGCTCCGTGGACCCCGAGGGCAAGCAGAAGCGCGGCGGCGACTGGGAGGCCGTCGGTGTGAAGATCGCCGACGGTGCCTCGATCGGCGCGCGCTCGGTGTGCGTCGCGCCGGTCCGTATCGGCCGCTGGGCGATGGTCGCCGCGGGCGCGGTCGTCACCAAGGACGTCCCGGACTTCGCCCTCGTCGTCGGCGTTCCCGCCCGGCAGATCGGCTGGGTCGGCCGGTCCGGCGTCCGCCTGACCGAGCGCGAGGGCGAGCCGGGCGTGTGGGAGTGCCCGCAGTCCGGCTCCGTGTACGAGGAGAAGGACGGCGTGCTGACGGAGCGCGCCGTCTAGGCCCTGTCCGGGCGATCTTGTCGGGCCCGCGACGCTCCCCCAGAGCTTCGCCTGGGAGGTACCCCCAGCTACGGCACTCCCCCAGCTACCGCTGGGAGGTGCCCCCACCGCCTTGCGATGCGTCCCCTCGGCCCTCCGGGCCTGGGGAGACCCCATGCATCCGACGCCGCGGCCTGTTCCTCGAAGATCGCCCGGACAGGGCCTAAGACTCAGATCAGATCTCTGCGACGGCCGGCTGCGTGCAGCGCAATCCACACGCCGGGCCGCCAGGAATCCGCGCGCGGCACCCGGGAGCCCCGCGGAAATGTGCATCACCCGTCTGACCGGCCTGACGTGCCGTCGGCTGCCGGATGCCGAAGCCTGGGATCCGTCACCAGGCAGAGGACGTCTCTCACGACCGGAGGAGATGGGATGTCGCACGGCCGCGGCAGGACCAGCTGGAGGCGCTTCGCTGCCATCCTGATGCCCGGCGTCGCGGCCGCAACGGCTCTCGGAATCACCATGGCTCAGGGAGCACTCGCCGCCTCGTTCCTGATCTCCGGCCGGAGGTTCCAGGTCGCCGTCGACCGCCTGGCGGCCCAAGGTCTGACCATCTACGGCACGGTGGACGTGACCAGGAAGGGCGAACTCGTGCCGGTCGTGGTCACCGGGGTCCGGAATGCGAAGATCCGGGGACTGTGCCAGTCGGTGGTGGTCGACGTGCCGACCCTGGGCCCCTACACGCTCAGACTCACCGGTGGCGAGCGGGAGCAGGCCGAGGCGAGGCACCTGTTCCTCGACGCGACGTCGGCGTTGATCGGCCAGGCGAATCTCCAGGACGTCGACATCGGTGTCGCTGCCGGCTCGGTCACCAAGGGGCCGATCAATCCGGACGACCGGGACTCGCGGTTCTTCGATCCGGACGGCGTCGCCCAGCAGGCGGTGTCGGCGACCCTGACCGATGTGGAGGTGACCGCGGTCGCGGTCTCGGCCGCCACGTTCAACATCCCCGACCTCGGTGTGCGGCTCAAGGAGGGCCGTCACGAGTGCTTCTGACCGTTCGGAACGCGGTACCCGCCGTGGCGCCCGCACACCGTACGCCCCCGCCCTCTCGTCAGCTTGGAGAGCGCACGTGCTCCTCGAACTCCTCGGCAGACGCCCGAGCCTGCGTATCACCGCCGTCGGCGCCCGTCTCGGATTCAGGACGTGGCGGGGCGAACGTCCCTTCTGGGCGGGCCTGTTCACGGTCGCAGCCGGTCTGCCCATCGTCTACTTCCCGTATGTGCATCTGAGCCTGAGCGGCATCCCGCTGGCTCTGTCCACCACGGCCGGTGCCGGGTCCCTGCTCATCGGGGTGCTGCTCGTGGTCCTGGGATTCACCCTCTGGTTCCACCACCAGGTGCGCGTGTTCGCCGGGATCGCGGTCATGCTGCTCGCCCTCGTCTCGTTTCCCGTGTCCAACTTCGGCGGTCTCTTCCTCGGGCTGTTCTCCGGCCTGATCGGCGGTGCGCTGGCCTGTGCCTGGGTTCCGCCCCCGGCCACCGCCGAGCCGCGGCCGGCCATGAACCGTGCGTCGTCCGTCACCGCCCCGACGGGTGGGGACCAGGGTGAGAACTGACGGCGGTGTCGTGGCTGCGGGGGCCGTGGCCGCCCTGCCCGTGGCGCTGATTCTCGGCGCCCTGACGGCCCCGGACGCACTGCTCACCGCCGCCGGTGTCCACGGGTCCGCCGCCGGCATGCATGACGCCAAGGCGCCAGCCGGAAGGGGCGCCCCGGTCGACCGGACGCCGGCCCTTCCGTCCGGATTCCCCTGGCAACTGCGCGCCGACAGGCTTGTGCTGCACGAGAGCGCCTTCCACGGCGTCGTCACCGTACGGACCGCGACCGGGCCCAAGCGGGTACTCAAGTTCACGGCGCGGTCGCTGGACATCGGCGATCTCGACGTGACAGCGGGCCACGGCCCCGTGGTGACACGTCTGCGGGCCAGGCCCGGGACCACCTCCACGGTCAGGACCGCGGGCAAGGGGGTGGTGACGCTGTACACGCTGCGGCTGTCCGGCACGGTCGTGGGCCTGGGCGGCGCCCCGCTCCCCGAGGACCGCCGTGTCACCGTCACCCCCGATGCCCTGCCGCAGTGGCTGTCGCAGCCCGCCGTTCCCGTCCGCACCCTTGCCCTCGCGGACGTGACCGCTACGCAGGTCGCGCAGTTCGGCGGCGACCTGTCCGTCACCGGGGCGGTGCTCAGCGCCGCGCCGGGGTGACCGGCCGAGCCGCTCGCTCTCATTCCCTTCCCCCGGCCGACGGCTGTGCCGGGGCAGCCCGGCGTGTGAGCGCGAGCAGGTCGCGTGCCGGGCCCGTGGGCCGGTGGCCGTGGGGCCAGACCGCGCGCAGATCACGGTGGAGCTGGACGGTTTCGAGGGGGATGCGGACCAGCCGGCGGGAGGCCAGTTCCTCGGTGACGGCGAGTTCGCTGAGGACCGCGGGCCCGGCGCCGCTGACCGCCGCCGCCTTCACCGCGGTGGTGGAGGCGAGTTCGAGCAGTGGCTCGGCGAGGCCGCCGTAGTCGGCGAGGGCCGAGTCGAGGACCTGACGCGTGCCCGAGCCGCGTTCACGCAGTACGAGGGAGGTCGCGGCCAGCTCCTCGGGCGGCAGCGGGGCACGGCGGCGCGCCCAGGGGTGGCGGGCGGCGGCCACCACGATCAGCCGGTCGTGGCCGATGACCGCGCCGTCGAGTCCCTCCGGCACGGCGAGGCCCTCGACGAAGCCGAGGTCGGCCTCGTCCCGCAGGAGTCGTTCGGCGACCGCCGCCGAGTTGCCGGCGAGCAGGGAGACGGCAGTGCCGGGGCGCTCCTGGCGCAGGGCGATGAGCCAGCCGGGGAGCAGATACTCCGCGATGGTCATGCTCGCCGCCACCCGCAGCCGCGAGTCCCTGCGCCCCCGCAGCGCCTGGGCACCCGCGTCGAACGCCTCGGCCGCCTCCACGATCCGCCGCGCCCAGTCCGTGACGAGGGCGCCCGCCTCGGTGAGCCGGGAGCCGCGCGGCGAGCGGTCCACGAGGGCGACGCCGAGCTGCCGTTCCATGGACCGGATTCGGCTGCTCGCGGCGGGCTGGGTGATGCCCAGCTCGCGGGCCGCACGCCCCAGGCTGCCGTGCCGGGCGACGGCGAGCAGCAGCTCCAGGGCGGCCAGGTCGGGCACCCGGTGGGCGATCGGCCCTCGTTCTTCTTCGCTCATAAATCCAGCTTATGAGGCCATAGGAGAGAGGTCCCTGGTGGGAGCCCCGGCAGGGCCGGAGAGTGAGGACATGGTCACCGTCGCCCATCCCCGCACCCCGTTCGCCCCGGTCCTGCGCACCGGTTCGCTCCGCCATCTCGGACCGAACTGGTACGCCACGGTCATGGGCACGGCGATCGTCGCGAACGCGGGTGCGGCCCTGCCGGTGCAGCTTCCGGGCCTGCGGGCCGCGTGCACGGCCGTGTGGGCGTTGTCGGCACTCATGCTGGCGGCGCTGCTGGCGGCGCGTGCCGGGCACTGGCTCCACCACCGGGACCAGGCCCGCGCCCACCTCCTCGACCCGGCGGTCGCACCTTTCTACGGCTGTCTGTCGATGGCGCTGCTCGCGGTCGGTATCGGCACTCTCTCGGTCGGCGGCGGTGTCGTCGGGGAGCGGGAGGCCGTGGTGACGGGCGCGGCGCTGTTCGGCGTGGGCACGTTCACCGGTCTCGCGGCCGCGGTGGCGATCCCGTATCTGATGATCACGCACCAGAAGGTGGCCCCCGGCACGGCCTCCCCCGTGTGGCTGCTCCCGGTGGTGGCCCCGATGGTGGCGGCGACGCAGGGTCCGCTGCTGGTGCCGCATCTGCCGGCCGGTCAGTGGCGGGAGACGATGCTGCTGGGCTGCTACGCGATGTTCGGGCTGAGTCTGCTGGCGGTGCTGCTGATGTTGCCGCTGGTGTTCGCGCGGCTCGTCCACAACGGACCGCTGCCGCTCGCCCTGACGCCGGCGCTGTTCCTGGTCCTCGGCCCGCTGGGCCAGTCCACCACCGCGGTGAACAAGCTGGCCGATGTGGCGCCGGCCGCGATCGGGAGCCCGTACGCGGGTGGGCTCGGGGTCTTCGCGGTCGTCTACGGCGTTCCCGTGATGGGTTTCGCGCTGCTGTGGCTGGCGCTGGCCGGGGTCATGGTGGTGCGCGCCGCCCGCCGGGGAATGCCGTTCGCACTGACGTGGTGGGCGTTCACCTTCCCTGTCGGCACCTGTGTCACGGGCGCGGCGGGCCTGGCCCGGCACACCGGCGTGGCCGCCCTGGAATGGCTGGCCGTGGCGCTGTACGTGCTCCTGCTGGCGGCCTGGGCGGTGGCCGGTGCCCGTACGCTGCGCGGGCTGCTCAGCGGAGAGCTGCTCCAAGCGCCGCGGGGGCCGCTGCCAGCGACGGCCCGTACCAGGTGAGCATGCGGCCGTCGACGAGGGCGGCGGGCAGCCCGGGGAACGCCTCGGGGCCGTCGTCGCGGGTGAAGCGGTAGGGCTCGTCGGGCAGCACGACGACGTCGGCGCCCGCGGAGTTCAGCTCGTCCACTGGGATGCGCGGATAGCGCTCCGGGTGCGTGGCGTAGACGTTGTCGATGCCGAGGCGGGCGAGGAGGTCGCCGGCGAAGGTGTCACGGCCGAGGACCATCCAGGGCCGCCGCCAGACGGGCACGACCGCACGCCGCGGCTCGCCCGCTTCGACCGCTGCCCAGGCATCTTCCGCGTCGTCGAGCCAGCCTGGCCTGGACACGCCACAGGCACGCAGGACGCGCTCCAGTTCGGTGAAGGCCTGTGGCAGGGTGCGCACTTCCGTGACGAGGACGTCGAGCCCCGCGGCACGGAGCGCGGCGAGGTCGGGAGCCCGGTTCTCCTCCTCGTTGGCGACGACGAGATCGGGCCGCAGCGCGACGACCGCCTCGATGTCGGGGTTCTTGGTGCCTCCGACACGGACGGCACCGAGGTCCGCGGGGTGCGTGCACCAGTCGGTGACACCGGCCAGCAGCCCGGGGGCGCTGACGGCGACGGCCTCGGTGAGCGAGGGCACGAGCGACACGACCCGTTTCACAGCCCGGTGGCCTCGATGTGGTCGGCGACTGCGACGACGAGGAGGCGGGTGCCGGGCCGGGTGGCGCGCCAGCGGTGCCGCACTCCCCCGGTCATGTAGAGGCTGTCGCCCTTCTCCAGGCGGTACGCGCGGCCTTCGGCCTCGACCTCGGCGGCGCCGTCGGCGACGTACATCAGCTCGTCGTTGCGGTGCTGGTACTCGCCTGCCGCGTCCGGCTCGCCGGTGAACTCGACGGCGTGGAGCTGGTGATGGCCGCGTACGAGCGGGCGTACGCCCGGGCCCGGGGAGAGAGTGTCGTCGTCCGCGCGGACGACGTCGACGACGCGCGCGGAGTCCGCGGCGGCGAGCAGCTCGGCGCCGGAGGTCTCCAGGGCTTCTGCGACGCGCTGGAGGGAGCGCATGCTGGGGCGTGCCCGCTCGTTCTCGATCTGACTGAGGAAGGGCACGGACAGGCCACTGCGCTCGGCAACGGCGGCGAGCGTGAGATCCAGGGCCCTGCGCCGTCGGCGGACGGCGGAGCCGACTCGGAGCGTTTCCTTGTCACCCATGACTGAGGTCCCTCCCTCCTGTCTGTACCTTACGCACCTTCCGGGCACGACAACCCACTGTTGTCACTGACTCCCCCGGAGCTGCGCCTGGGGGTACCCCCATCGGCGAGGACCCCGCCACAGAGTGTGACGGGGCCCTCACCGGTGGGGGGATTCAGGTGGTCTACTGCGGTGCCGGCCCGCTCCGGGAGGTCGCGGACCTGCCGGCCTCGGCGACCGGGGTCCACTTGGCTGCGAGGCCGGGGTTCTCCTTGAGCCAGGCGCGCACGGCGTCCTGCTCCTTGCCCTTGCCGGTCTCCTGGATCTTCGCCTCAAGGCCCGTGAGCTGCTGCTCGGTCATCTTGAAGTTCTTGAGCCACTCGCCGGCCTGCGGGTTCTCCTCGGAGAACCCCTTGCGGGCCAGGGTGTGCACGCCGTCGCCCTTGCCCCAGGTGCCCTTCGGGTCCTTGAGCTTCTTCAGGTCGTACGTGCTGTAGGCCCAGTGCGGCGACCACAGGGTGGTGACGACGGGTTCCTTCTTGTCGTACGCGCGCTTCAGCTCGGCGAGCATGCCGGGCGTGGAGCCGTCGACGACCTGGTACTCGCCCTCCAGGCCGTACTCCTTGAGGACCTTGTCCTTGAGGATGCCCATCATTCCGGCGCTCGGCTCGATGCCGATGATGCGGCCCTTGAACTGGCCCGACTTGCCCTTCAGGTCCTCCAGGGAGTCGATGCCCTGCACGTACGAGGGCACGGACAGCTCCAGGGACGTGCGGTCGTACCAGGTGCCCAGGTCCTCCAGGTCGTCCTGGTACTTCGACCAGTACTGGGCGTGGGTGACGGGCAGCCAGGAATCGGTCTGGAAGTCGATCTGACCGCCGGCGAGACCGGTGTAGAGCGAGCCGGCCTCCAACTGCTTGGCGTCGACCTCGAAGCCGCGCCGCTCCAGCAGTTCCTTCCAGAGGAAGGTGGAGGCGATGCCCTCGTCCCAGGGGATGTAGCCCAGGGAGATCTTCTTGCCCCGGCCGACGTTCGTGGCGTCGGATGCGTCGGCTGACGTGGCGCCGCCGAACACGCCCATGCCGCCCGCGACGAGCGCGAGGATCACAACGCCCACGATGGCGACGACGGGCTGGGGGCGGTGGTTCCAGATCTTCAGTCCGCCGGTGACGGCCTTCGCCCTGGCCAGGGCACGGCGGCCCAGCGGCGAGACCTGACGGCCCAGCGCACCGGTCATCCGGTCCAGGTACATGGCCAGGATGACGATGGAGATACCGGCCTCGAAGCCGAGGCCGATGTCGACATTGCCGATGGCGCGGTAGACGGCGCCGCCGAGGCCGCCGCCGCCGACCATGCCGGCGATGACCACCATGGACAGACCGAGCATGATGACCTGGTTGATACCGGCCATGATCGTGGGCAGGGCGAGCGGGAGCTGCACGCGGATCAGCGTGTTGCGCGGGGTCGTACCGAAGGCCTCGGCCGCCTCCACCAGCTCCTTGTCGACCTGGCGGATGCCGAGCTCCGTCATCCGTACGCCGGGAGGCAGCGCGAAGACGATGGTGGCGATGATGCCGGGGACCACACCGACGCCGAAGAAGATGATGCCGGGGATCAGATAGACCATGGCCGGCATCGTCTGCATGAAGTCCAGGACCGGCCGGGTCACGGCGCTGACGGCCTTGGACCGCGACGCCCAGATGCCGAGCGGGACCGCGATCACCAGCGTGACGATCGTGGCGACGAGCACCAGCGAGAGGGTCGACATGGCGTCGTCCCACAGCTCGATGGAGTCGATCAGGGCGAGTCCGGCGAAGGCCAGTCCGCCCGCGAGCAGACCGCGCAGCCACCAGGCGACGACGGCGAGGATGCCGGCGAAGAGCAGCGGCTCGGGTGCGGAGAGCACCGCGTCGATGCCGTCGTACAGACCGGTCACGAGGGAGCTGATGGCGTCGAACAGCCAGGAGAGATGGGACTGGAGCCAGTCGACACCGCTGTCCACCCAGTCGCCGAGGTGAAGCCTAGGCATGGGCGGCCACCGCCTTCGGCTCCTTGCGGGGGCCGGGGACGCACGGCACGGGCTCACCCGGCTCGTCGCCGACGAAACCGATCAGCCGGGACTGCGGTACGACGCCGACGACCTTGCCCGTGGCGTCCTTGACGGCCACCGGGTGCGGAACGCGCGCGCTGACGGCGCACAGATCCGCGACGAGGGTGCCGGGGGTGACGGTCTCGCACTCGCAGTCGTCCGCGTCGGAGCGCTGCGGGCCCTCGACAGCGGTCATCACGGCCGCCGCCGTCAGGACGCGCGAGCGGTCCACGTCCTGGATGAACGAGGCCACGTAGTCGTTGGCGGGACGGATCAGGATGTCCTCGGCGGAGCCGAGCTGCACGATCCTGCCGTCCCGCATCACCGCGATCCGGTCGCCGAGGCGCATGGCCTCGTTGAGGTCGTGGGTGATGAAGACGATGGTCTTCTTGAGCCGCTTCTGCAGTTCGAGGAGCTGATCCTGCATGTCGCGGCGGATCAGCGGGTCGAGCGCGCTGAACGACTCGTCCATCAGCAGCAGATCGGCGTCGGTGGCGAGCGCGCGGGCGAGGCCGACGCGCTGCTGCATTCCGCCGGAGAGCTCGTCGGGCCAGGACTTCTCCCAGCCGCCGAGCCCGACCAGCTCCAGTGCCTCCGCGGCACGCCGCTCGCGCTCGGCACGCGGGACGCCCTGGACCTCCAGGCCGTAGCCGGCGTTCTCCAGCACGCTGCGGTGCGGGAACAGCGCGAAGTGCTGGAAGACCATGCTGATCTTGCGGGCGCGCACGGTGCGGAGGTCGCGCGCGCTGAGGGCGGTCAGGTCCTGACCGTCGAAGAGGACGCGGCCGGCGGTCGGCTCCAGCAGTCCGTTGAGCATGCGCAGCAACGTGGACTTTCCGGAGCCGGAGAGACCCATGACGACGAAGATCTGACCGGGCTCGACGGCGAACGAGGCGTCGATCACCGCTGCTGTCGTTCCGTCGGCGCGGAGCTCGTCGCGGCCGGCGCCGCTTTCGAGCTTGCCTACCGCCTCATCGGGTCGTCTACCGAAAACCTTGTACAGGTGTTCGGCTTGCAGCCTGGACACATACACCTCACGCGTTGAACCGAAAACGGCCCGCATCCCCCGCCGGCGGGCCGTGGAGCGGGCGGGTTCGGCCCGCTTCCCCGGGTTTGTGCCGGTTGAAGGCACAAAGGGGTCCGCTCCGGCGTCGCGCCTGCCCGGGTCCACAGAGGCCAAACGCAAGAGTGATCCAGTTCACGCGGGTGGCACCTGATGGCCATGTGACGGGCGGGGTCGCCGTGAGCCGGGCTGTTGTCGGTGAGGTGCGGCATCATTCGGACTGTGACGCGACGCCTGATGCTCCTCGACACCGCCTCCCTGTACTTCCGCGCCTACTTCGGGGTCCCGGACTCCGTGCGTGCGCCCGACGGCACCCCGGTCAACGCGGTGCGCGGGCTGCTCGAATTCATCACCAGGCTCGTCCAGGACCATCACCCGGACGACCTCGTGGCCTGTATGGACGCGGACTGGCGGCCGCACTGGCGGGTGGAGCTGATCCCGTCGTACAAGGCACACCGGGTGGCGGTGGAGACGGAGACGGGTCCGGACGAGGAGGAGATCCCGGACACGCTCTCCCCGCAGGTCCCCGTCATCGAGGACGTGCTGGACGCGTTCGGGATCGCCCGCGTCGGCGTCGCCGGGTACGAGGCGGACGACGTGATCGGCACGCTCACCGGGCTCGCGGCGGGCCCGGTGGACATCGTCACCGGCGACCGGGACCTCTACCAGCTCGTGGACGACGCGCGGGGTGTCCGTGTGCTGTACCCCCTCAAGGGCGTCGGCATGATGCAGGCCACGGACGAGGCCGTCCTCCGCGAGAAGTACGGGGTGGACGGGCCGGGCTATGCCGATCTGGCGCTGCTGCGCGGGGACCCCAGCGACGGGCTGCCCGGGGTGCCCGGCATCGGCGAGAAGACGGCGGCGAAGCTGCTCGACGCGTACGGGGACCTGGCCGGGATCATGGCGGCCGTCGACGACCCGGCGTCGAAGCTGACACCGGCGCAGCGCAAGCGGCTGGACGAGTCGCGTGCGTATGTGGCTGTCGCGCCGAAGGTCGTGCGGGTCGCCGGGGACGTACCGCTGCCGGATTTCGATCCCGCCCTGCCGAAGGAGCCGCGCGACCCGGCCCGCTTGGAGGAACTGGCGGTGCGATGGGGGCTCGGCCGCGCCGTGCACCGGCTGCAGGTGGAGCTGGCGGCCGGGGAGCCCACCCCCTGATGGTGTTAACTTAGGCAAGCCTAAGCATCTACGTCCAGGGGAGACCGCCGTGGCAGAGACACCGGCCCGCAAGGCACCGCAGATCCATGAGGCGCGGGTCCTGCGCACGGAGCGGCTCACTCCGCACATGGTGCGGCTCGTCCTGGGCGGTGACGGACTGGCGGACTTCGCGACGAACGGGCTGACCGACCACTACGTCAAGATCGTCTTCCCCGCCCCGGGCGTGGCCTACCCCGAGCCGTTCGACATGGCGCGCATCCGCGAGGAGCTGCCGCGCGACCAGTGGCCCAGCAACCGCACCTACACGGTGCGGACCTGGGATCCTGTCCACCGCGAGCTGGTGATCGACTTCGTGGTGCACGGCGACGAGGGCCTCGCAGGGCCGTGGGCCGCCCGCGTCCAGCCGGGCGAGACGGTGCGGATGACCGGTCCCGGCGGCGGCTACGCACCGGACCCGACGGCCGACTGGCATCTGCTCGTGGGCGACGAGAGCGCGCTGCCCGCGATCGCGGCGTCCCTGGAGCAGATGCCGGTGGGCGCGGTGGTCCACGCGTTCGTGGAGGTGTCCGGCCCCGAGGACGAGCAGAAGATCGCCACGCCGGACGGCATCACGGTCACCTGGCTGCACCGCGGCGACCGCCCGTTCGGCGCGGCCCTGATCGCGGCGGTCCGCGAGCTGTCCTTCCCGGCGGGCGACGTGCACGCGTTCGTGCACGGCGAGGCGGGCGCGGTGAAGGAGCTGCGACGCCACCTGCGCATCGAGCGCGGCATTCCGCTGGAGCGCCTCTCGATCTCGGGGTACTGGCGGCTGGGCAAGTCGGACGAGGCCTGGCGCGCGATCAAGCGCGAGTGGAACGCGACGGTGGAGCGCGAGCAGGAGGCGTAGGGCCTGTCCGGTGGATCTTGCTGGCCTCCAGAATGATCCACCGGACAGACCCTGGTCCTCCGGTCGCACAGGCCTCCGGGTCCGGGCCGGCGCGGGCTTCGTGCCCACCGGGCCGCCCCGGCCCACGGGGTCAGCCCGGACCATAGGCGCGGGAGGACGCGTCCACGTGGGCCAGGCGGCGCAGGGCCGAGAGCATCGCGTCGCCCAGCACCGTGCCGATGACCACACTTTCGACCAGGTCCTCGCGGGCCACGCGACGCCCCACGTACGCCAGATCCACCCGGGCGGCCAGCTCGGCCGCCTCCGCGTAGTCGTCCAGCACCTCCACGAACGCCCCGTGCCCCACCCTCGCCAGCGCCGCCAGCGCGGCTGCGAGCGCTTCGCCGGCCGGGCCTTTCGCGGACACCTTCCAGCCGCGCGCCTCGATCAGCCGCGCCACCTCTTCGCGGGCGAGGTGCGTCTCCTCGTCGTCCTCGCCGCCGTACCGCGGCACGATCCGGTCCGCCGCCGCGCCCAGCACCTTGTGCAGGGACCGCTGTTCGTCGTCGACCGCCGCCAGCACCTCACCGATCGCGGCCAGCGACAGCCCGCCCACGTCCAGCAGCGCCCGGATCAGCCGTAGCCGGCGCTCGTGCCCGGGGCCGTAACTCGCCTGGTTCGGGCTGCTCAACTCCCCTGCCGGAAGCAGCCCTTCCCGTACGTAGTACTTGATCGTCGGCACCGGCACCCCGGTCCTGCGACTCAACTCGCCAATGCGCACCGCGCGTTCACCTGTCTTCCTTGCCAACTCCCGCCCCCATCATAGATAGTGCCGCTATCGGATAGCGGAGAGTGCCACTATCCATTTCCTCCGGGAGTACTCATGCCCGTTCCCTCTTGGCGTTCCTGGCACCGGCCCCTGGTCGCGTTCTCGGCGTCCATGGCCCTGTTAGCCGTCGTCTCCGCGGTCGGTCTCGTCGTCGACGACCGTGTCCTCGTAGGCGCCCCGATCTGGGCCAAGCCCTTCAAGTTCGCCGTGTCGTTCGTGGCGTACGCGCTCACGTTCGCATGGATGCTCTCGCTGCTCGCCCGGGCCCGGCCGTCCCTGCGACGCCCCGGCTGGTGGGCCGGCACCGTCGTCGTCGCGGCGAGTGCGGTCGAGATGGTGATCATCACGGCGCAGGTCGTCCGGGGGAAGCGCAGCCACTTCAACCACGAGACCCCGTTCGACGGACTGCTCTACGACACGATGGCGCTGACCGTCGTCGTGCTCTGGGTCGCTGGCCTCGTCATCGCCCTGCTCCTCTTCCGCGCCCGCATCGCCGACCGCGCCACCACCTGGGCGATCAGGCTGGGCGCGGTCCTCGCCGTCGCCGGAGCGGCACTCGGCGCCCTGATGACGCAGCCCACGCCGGAGCAGGAGGCAGCAGCCGACGGCTCCGGAGTCGCCACGGTCGTCGGTGCCCACAGCGTCGGTGTGCCGGACGGCGGCCCGGGAATGCCGCTCACCGGATGGTCCGCGACCGGCGGCGACCTCCGCATCCCGCACTTCGTCGGCATGCACGCCCTTCAGGTGATCCCGCTGTTCCTGCTCCTCCTCGTGGCTCTCGCCCCGCGGTTCACGCGGCTGCGCGACGAACGCGTACGGCTGCGCCTCGTGCTCACCGTCTCCGCCGTCCACGCCGCCGTGCTCGCCCTGGTCACCTGGCAGGCGCTGCGCGGCGAGCCGCTCGTCCACCCGGGCGGGGCGACGCTCGGCGCCGCGGCCCTGATCCTCGGCTGCGGCGCGGCCGCGGTGTACGCGTCCCTCCGCAGAGCCCCCGTACCGATGCCCGGGCCCACGGCCGAAAGGGAGTTCTCCGCATGACCACCGTCCTCTTCGAGGTGTCCTTCTGGCTCGCGGCACCGTTCTGGCTGCTGATGATCTTCGCACCGCGGTGGCGCTGGACCGCCCGGATCGCCGCGTCCCCACTGACCGCCGTACCGATCCTGCTCGTGTATCTCGGCCTCGCCGTCCCGGTCTTCCCGGAGCTGTGGACCGCTGTGCGCGAGCCCGACCTCGAAACCTTCCGGGACCTGGTCGCGCACGCGGACGGCGCGGGTGCGATCTGGGCGCAGGTCATCGCCTGGGATCTGCTGATCGGCCAGTGGATGTACGGCGAAGCGCGCCGGCTCGGTCTCCATCCGCTGCTGATGGGGCCCTTGCTGGTGCTGACCGTCCTGCTGTCACCGATCGGACTGCTGGTGTTCCTGACGCTGCGCGCGGTGCGGACTGGATTCAGGGAACAAACGCGTAAAGACTTCGGCCCGACAGCAGTCACAACGCGCTCCGGCTCCGTATAGGGGGAAGTGAGTACGGGGCGAGGGGAGAGCGCGTGAAGGAAGCCATACGCATCACAGGGGCACCACCGGCGGGGCCGGGGCTCGACGAGTTGCTCGTCCGGGTCGCGCGCGGCGACCAGGAGGCCTTCTCGCGCGTGTACGACGCGGTCTGCGGGCCCGTACTCGGCGTCGTGCGCAGCGTGCTGCGCGATCCGGCGCAGTCGGAGGAGGTTACGCAGGAGGTGCTGGTCGAGCTCTGGCGGACCGCCGCGCGCTACCAGCCGTCCCGCGGGTCCGCGCTGACCTGGACGCTCACCCTCGCCCACCGCCGCGCCGTGGACCGGGTGCGCTCCGTCCAGGCCGCCACCGAGCGCGAACAGAAGGCCGCCCGGCTCGGCGGGACACCCGCGTTCGACGACGTCGTCGAGCAGGTCGAGGCACGGCTCGAACGGGAGCAGGTACGCCGCTGCCTGCGCACCCTGACCGAGCTTCAGCGCCAGTCCGTGACTCTCGCCTACTACCGTGGACTCGCCTACCGCGAGGTCGCGGAGCTGCTCGCGGTGCCGCTGGGCACCGTGAAGACCCGTATGCGCGACGGGCTGATCCGCTTGCGCGACTGCCTGGGGGTGAGCGCATGAGCGCCGTAGCGAAAGGCGCGGGGCGGGATGCCGAACTGCACACGCTGACCGGCGCGTACGCCCTGAACGCGCTCGGCGACCGTGAGCGCGCGCGGTTCGAACGGCACCTGGAGGCCTGCCCGGCGTGCGCGCAGGAAGTGCGCGAGCTCGACGCCACGGCAGGACGGCTGGGGCTCGCCGTCACCGAGACGCCGCCGCCCGCAATGAAGTCCCAGGTGCTGGCGCGGATCGCGACGGTGCGCCAGGAACCGCCGAAGGTCGCCGGCGCCGCGGAGACCGGCCGCATCCGGCCCCCGGTCCGCAAGGTCCGGACGGCCGGGCGGCGTGCCAGGTCCCGCTTCGTCCTCGCCGCGTGCCTCGCGGCGGCCGCGGCGTTCGGCGGCATCGCGGTCTGGCAGCAGCGCGCCGCCGAGGACGCCCGCACCGAGGCACGGGACGCGGCCCGCCGTGTCCAGCAGCAGGCCGATGCGTTCGCCGAGGTCCTGACGGCGCCCGACGTACGGACCATGAGCACGGCGCTCGGCGACGGGGCGACCGGCACGGTGGCCGTCTCGCGCGAGCGGGACCAGGCCGTGTTCCTGGCGTCCGGACTGCCGGCACCGGGCGGCGGAAAGGTGTACCAACTGTGGTTCGCCGACGGCGGGACGATGCGCCCGGCCGGACTGCTGAACTCGGCGGGGTCCCCCGAGGCGCTGCTCATGGCCGGGCCGGTGGGCCGGGCGACGGGGATGGGTGTCACGGTCGAACCGGCCGGCGGCTCGCGCACACCGACCTCCGAACCGCTCGCGCTGCTGAACTTCCCGGCGACATAGAGCACTTCGTGGTGCGCGCGGTGAGGGGCGGGGCCGCGAGCACTTCGGCCCCGCCCCGACATGGTCGTCCCTCGCGCCGGCGTAGGGCCTCGCCATGACGCTCAACCCGTCGTACACCGCGGCCGCGGGCCGAGGTGTACGTCCCGTCCGGCGGCCCCGGGGGCCCCGCAGTGAACCCCCCCGATCCGCAACGCCGCATACGCCCTCGCCGCCGCGAACGCCGACACCC
>NZ_JBSGZO010000175.1:0-16198 GCF_053611045.1 Streptomyces sp. NPDC054841
TGCCGTTGTTCTGGCCGTGTCAGGGAAACTCGCCGCGACGAGCAACCCCGGGCGTGCGGCAGCCGTCTTGATCAACAGCAAGGCGGTTCGCCGCACCCGTCGAAGGTGGCGGGCGGCTCCCCGGTTCCCCAAGCGTCAGGCCCAGAGCGCCAGGCATCTATACGCTTCGTGTATACATGAGATGTATAGTTGTGGCGCCGGTGCCCTGACCGCGCACGAAAGGCACCCATGCAGAGCAAGGCATTCGCGCCCGAATACCAAGGCGCCCTCACCGATCTGTCGGTGAACTCCTCCCTGACCGACGTACTCGCCGAAGGAACCCAGCACTTGAGGGCGGCCGAGGTCTCCGGCTCACAGCAGGAGGTGGCGCGCTCCGGTCTCGCCGTGGCCGAGGCGCACCGCAGGCTGGGCAACGTCAAGGAAGCGGATCAGGCGTGGAAGGCCAGCTACCGGGCCGCCCGCTCGGCCGGCGACATGGGGGCAATGGCCTGGGCGCTGTGGAGCGGCGGCACGCTCGCCCGGCAGCGGGGTGCGCTGGCGCTTGCCTTCCGGCTCCTGGGGCTCGCCGCAGAGATGGGCAAGCGCGGCGGTGACGTCGTGGCCCGGGGCTACTCCCTCGCGGGCCTGGCGGAGACCGGACGCATCCAGGGCGACTACGAGGCGGTCGCCGTCCTGCACGAGCAACTGCTCGCCGAGGCGCGCAAACGCGGCGAAGCCCGCCACACCGTGTGGGCGCTGGAGGGCATCGCACAGATTCACCGCAACACCGGCTCGTACGACACGGCCCTCGCGATGTTCGAGGAAGCCGCCGAGATAGCCGGGAAGGCCGACGACCGGCGCGGCCGGGCATGGGCCCTGCGCGGCATGGCCGACATCGTTTCCCTGCGGGACGACGACCCGGAACGCGCCCTTGCCCTGCTCGCCGAGGCCGAACTCACCTGCCGCGAGATGAAGTTGTCCAGCGCCCTCGCCTACAACCACAAGATGCGCGCCAATGTGCTCTTCCGGGCCCGTCGCTACGACGAAGCCCGCGAGGTCTATGAGGAAGCGCTCGCGGAGTTCCGCGCCATGAGCGAGCCGCGGGGCGAGGCACTGGCCCGGCTCGGGCTGGTCAAGGCGCTCGCCCATCTCGGCCGGGACCACGCCGAGACCGCGGCGGACTTGGACGAGTTGCGCCGGACTCTCGACCGGATCGGTTTGCGTCACGCCCGGGACATGGTCGACAAGGCACATGCCGAACTCGGAGTAGCGCCGCTTGCCACCCCGGCCGGCGAGGAAGGCGGCCACCGATGACGTCACCCGTAACAGCCCGGACCACCGCTTCGCAGATTCTCGCCCGCTGTCGCGACCTCGTGCGGCCGTCCCTCACAGAAGCCGTTCAGCGTCTTCATCCGTGGCCGGCCGAGATGGCCGCCTACTCGCTCGGCTGGAGCGACGTGGACGGCAGGCCCACCCCCGGCTCGCAGGGCAAGGGAGTACGTCAGGCGCTCACCGTGCTCTGTGCCGAGGCCGCCGGCGCACCTGGGGAGGACGCCGTCGTCGGCGCGGTCGTCGTCGAGCTGATCCACACCTTCTCGCTCCTGCACGACGACATCATGGACGGCGACGAGACCCGACGGCAGCGCCCGACCGTCTGGGCGGCGTACGGCACCGGCCCCGCGATCCTGGCAGGAGACGCCCTCTTCGCCATGGCCGTGGAGACACTGGCCAACTCCCGCAACGTACACAGCGGAGCAGCCGTGCGGCACCTGGCCGGGACGCTCAACGACCTGGTGCGCGGTCAGGCCGAAGACCTCCTCTTCGAATCCCGTCCCTGGACGGGGCCCGACGCGGTGCGTCCGCACGAGTACAGGTCCATGGCGGAGAACAAGACCGGCGCGCTGCTCGGCTGCGCCGCCGGCCTGGGTGCCGTGCTCGCCGGGGCCCCTGTCCCGACCGTGAACGCCCTCTCCGAGGCCGGGCGGCATCTCGGGGTGGCCTTCCAGGCCGTGGACGACCTGCTGGGCATCTGGGGAGACCCGCAGGTCACGGGCAAACCGGTCCACAACGATCTACGCCGGCTCAAGAAGACGTACCCGGTCCTCGCGGCCCTGGCCACCGAAGGTCCGGCCGCACGGCGCCTCGTCGCGCTCCTCACCTCGGACCATCCCCTCGACGACACCGCCGTCCGGCGGGCCGCCGACCTCGTCGAGGACGCGGGCGGGCGCTCCGCCACCCTGGCCGAAGCCCACCACCACGTGGACAGCGCCCGCGACTGCCTGACGAGCGTCCCGCTGGTGCCCGCGGCGGTTGAAGAGATCCTCACGCTCCTGCCGTTCCTCATCGACCGCAGAATGTGACGGCCCGCCACACACATGCCCGAGCCGCGCCCGGACGCGGGCGTGGCCACAGCGTCGGACCTACGGCTGCAGCGCAGCCGATGGAGGCGTCGGCTACCGGCGAGCCAGGCCGTAATGCGCTCAACGGTCCAGCGGTGGCGGCCCAGTTGCTGCGAGGCCCGGGCCGCCACCACCGTTCTCGGGGTGACAGCCACCGGGGCGCCGGACCTACGCGTTCTCAGTGCCAGGCGCGCATGCCTCGCCACAGAGCGGCGGGGTCCGGCGTCTCCGCGGCTGCCGCCGCCACTCGGCGTCTTCGCGACCGTCAGCTCGCAAGGAAGTCGAGCGGCACTACTGCACGGTGCACGGCGACATCAATCCGGCCAGGATCGTGCCGGTCGGCCCGAACCTGTCGGACCGGCGCTCCGGTTCGCCACTCTTCGGCGTGCGACGGTCACGATGCGTGCCCGGATGGCGTGGGGCGTCCTGCGGTCGCACGCGGACACTGATGGGCATCTGATCCCAGGCCCTGTCCACAGCCGTCGGCGGCTGACCCGGTGGCTCTCGCTCCGGCGCACTGCTGTCCGGGAGTCCCGAAGTGGTGCAACCCAGGCGCCGTGAGGCCGAGGCCGAGGCGGGCCTCGTCACGCGATGGGGGCGTATTGTCCGCCTATGTGGGATATGTGGTGTAGGTGTGGTGGTCGACTGCCGGTACCGGCGGCCCGGCACCGGCCGGGCGCACGCCAGTCGACAACTGAAGCGGGGTGATGGCATGCCTCAGCCCGGCGCTTCGATGGCTGACTTCGGCTCCGGCCCGGACGCCCTTGATGCGGTGCTGGCCGAGGTGGTGCGGGGCAGCAGTGCCTCGGTAGGTCTCGTATATGTCCTGCCGCCGGGGGAGCGAGTTCTGCGGCTGGCGGTGGTGTCGGGAGTGGTGCCCGGGATCGCCGCTCCGTGGGCGCGCATCGCGGTGGACGACCCCATCCCCGTGACGGACGCGATCCGGTACCGGCGGCTGGTGTGGTTGACCAGCCAGGAGGAGGTGGCGCGGCGCTACCCGAGGCTCGGGATCGTGCTGCCCTACGACTTCATGCTGGCCGCCGCCCCGTTCACCAGTGGCACGCAGGTGTGGGGTGGGCTGGTGCTGCTGTGGCCCACCTGGCACCCACCCACCCTGAGCCCGCAGGAACGCGAGGTGATCAGCGCGTGCTGCCGTCACGCCGGGCTGATCCTGCAGCAGGCCGCCGACCGCGGCCATCCGCTTCCGGCCGGTGAAGAGCCACGGGTACTGCTCCCACCGCGCCCGCCCGATCCCGATCCGGACGAGGCCCGGGCCGCACTCGACTTCGCCCAGCGCATCCCCGTCGGCTGCTGCGCCCTGGACATGGACGGCCGGATCGCCTTCATCAACACCACCGGGGCCGACCTGGTCGGCGCGGGAGCCGCGGTCCTGCGCGGCAACCGGCCCTGGGAAGTGCTGCTGTGGATGAACGACCCGCTCTTCGAGGACCGCTACCGGGCGGCTGTGATCAGCCGGCGACCGACGTCCTTCACCGCGCTGCGCCCGCCGGACCGTTGGCTGTCGTTCCACCTCTATCCGGACGACCGCGGCATCAGTGTCCAGATCACTCCCCTCACCAGCGGCTCGCCCCAGGTCACTCCGGTGCCGGAGCCCGCACAATCCGCCGAACCGGGCGGGGCGAGTGCGCTGTACCACCTCATGCACCTGGCGGCGGCACTCACGAAGACCGCCGGCGTGCACGATGTGGTCGAGGCCGTGGCCGACCAGCTCGTTCCCGCCTTCGGCCCCCGCGGTCTGGCACTGATGACAGTGGAAGGAGGCCGCCTGCGGATCATGGGACACCGCGGCTACACCGCCGAGTTCATGAGCCGCTTCGACGGCACGCCCCTGACCGCCGACACCCCGAACGTGCACACCCTGACCACCGGTGTCGCGAGCTTCTTCGGCAGCTTTGACGACCTCAAACGCGCCTACCCCGCTGCCGTCCGCTTCGACGGCAGGGACGCCTGGGCCTTCCTCCCCCTGATCGCTTCCGGCCGCCCCGTCGGCTCGCTCGTCCTCTCCTACGACCAGGCCCGTCCCTTCCCTCCCGCCGAACGGGCCGTTCTGACCTCCCTGGCCGGGCTCATCGCCCAAGCCCTGGACCGCGCCCGTCTCTACGACACCAAGCACCAGCTCGCCCACACCCTGCAGACCGGCCTGCTGCCCCGCTCCCTCCCCCGGATCCCCGGCCTGGACGTAGCCGCCCGCTACCTCCCCGCCGGCCACGGAATGGAGATCGGCGGGGACTTCTACGACCTCATCCGATGCGACCCGACCAGCGCCGCGGCAGCGATCGGTGACGTCCAGGGTCACAACATCCAAGCCGCCGCACTCATGGGACAGGTCCGTACCGCCGTCCACACCCACGCGACCGCCGGCACACCTCCCTCGGACGTCCTCGCCCGAACCAACCGCCTCCTCACCGACCTCGAGCCCGGTCTGTTCACCAGCTGCCTCTACGCCCACCTCGACCTCGCCCGGAACCGAGCCTGCATAGCCACCGCCGGCCATCCCGCACCGCTGGTCCTGCACCCCGACGGCCGCACCGAAGTCGTCGAACTGTCACCGGGGCTCCTGCTCGGCATCGACCCTGACGCGCACTACCCCACCACCGACATCCCTCTGCCGCCCGGCGCCGTGCTCGCCCTGTACACCGACGGACTCATCGAGATCCCCGGCACCGACATCGACGATGCCGTCACCGCCCTCGCCCACCGCCTCACGCAGGCCCAGGACCGGACCGTCGACGAACTCGCCGACACCCTCCTCCACCACGCCACGAAGGCCACCCCGCGCACCGACGACATTGCCCTCCTGCTCATCCGCCACGCTCCCCGCTGACCCATGGGACCCGCATCTGTCGGGGCGCGGGAGCTGCTGGTGGCCGCGTACGCGCGGACCAACCTGACGCCGCGCCAGCCGGCCCCGTCGTTCGGGGTGTCGAAGTCGGCGACCGGGAGACGCAGGTCACATTCGTCCATGTCACAGAGGGTCGGGCTACCCCGTCTCGGGGGTGTAGCCACTGACGACCACGGAGGAGTACACCATGGACGCGCGACTGAACTACTTCACCGGCCCGACCACCCCCAAGGCCTTCAAGCACCTGATGTCGGCCGGCAAGACGCTCAAGGAATTGCCGGTGCCGGCCGCGACGCAGGAGCTGGTGGCGCTGCGCGTGAGCCAGATCAACGGCTGCGCCGTCTGCATCGACATGCACACCAAGGAGGCCGCAGCTGCCGGTGAGACCTCGGTGCGGCTGAACCTGGTGGCGGCGTGGCGGGAGGCCACGGTCTTCACCGCCGCCGAGCGCGCCGCGCTGGAGCTGGCGGAGGAGGGGACCCGGGTCGCGGATGCGGCCGGCGGGGTCAGCGACGAGGTGTGGGCGCATGCCGCCAAGCACTACGACGAGGAGCAGCTCACCGGCCTGGCGGTCCTGATCTCCTTCATGAACATGGTGAACCGGCTGAACATCATCACCCAGCAGCCGGCCGGCGACTACGAGCCTGGGCAGTTCCACTGAACGGCATCAGCAATGGGCTCGGGGTCCGGCTGCGGGCTCCGGGCCCCCGGGATCGGGGGCGTTACCCTGCCTGCCGGTGGTCCCGGTGATCATCAGAGGACGCCCGCGCCGACGAGTGCGGCCGGGTGGGAGGGCTTCAGGGGGAGGGGAGTCGACGTGAGCAAGGTCGAGGAGTTCCAGGAGCTGCGGCCGCTGCTGTTTTCGATCGCCTATCGGATTCTGGGCAGTGTGGGTGAGGCCGAGGACGCGGTGCAGGAGACGTGGCTGCGATTCGACAGCTCGACGACCCGGCCCGTGTCGACCAAGGCCTTCCTGTCGGCCGCGGTGACGCGGATCTCGATCGATGTGCTGCGCTCCGCGCGGGTGCGGCGGGAGGAGTACGTGGGCCCGTGGTTTCCCGAGCCACTGCTCGCCGATCCCTATGAGGATCCGGCGCGGTCGGTGGAGCTGGCCGACTCGGTGTCGATGGCGGCGCTGCTGCTGCTGGAGCGGCTCAGCCCGCTGGAGCGGGCGGTGTTCGTGCTGCGGGAGGTGTTCGCCTTCGGGTTCGACGAGGTCGCCGCGGCGGTGGGGCGATCCGAGGCGGCGTGCCGGCAGCTGCTGGTGCGGGCGCGGCGGCATATGGAGGCCGGGCGGCCGCGCTTCGAAGCCGTCCGCAAGGAGCGGGAGGAACTGGCGTCGCGGTTCTTCGACGCGCTGAAGGACGGCGACGTGGGCGGACTGCAGGATCTGCTGGCCGCCGATGTGCAGATGGTCGGCGACGGCGGCGGCAAGGCTCCGCAGCTGGCCCGGGCCGTCATCGGCGCCGAGAACGTGGCCCGGCTGCTTGCCTCCGTCTTCCCCCGGATGGCCCGGATCGGCGTGACGTTCGAGCCGCACGAGGTCAACGGCCAGCCGGGCGCGATCTTCCGCGACCGGGACGGCAAGGTGCTCCACACCCTGGCGCTCGACGTACTCGACGGGCAGATCCAGACGATCCGCTCGGTGATCAACCCGGACAAGCTCGGGCACGTGGGCCCAGTAGCGGACGCCTGGGCAGTCGACCGCGAGGTGAAGCAGGCCCGTCGGCAGCCGAACTGACCTCGAGGTGTGGCCCAGGCCGGCTCGTTCACCGACAGCTCATGTTCAGCGGCCGCAGGGTTGCCAGTTCGCCTGTCCGGCGAGGTCGAGGTTGTGCAGGCGGGCGATGCCGCGCATCGCGTGGTGCACGCCGAGTTCTCCGGTGCCGTAGGCCACTTGGAGTGCGGTGTGACGGTCAGCCGCCACCGCTTGCCGTGCCGCTGTTGGAGCGTGTGCGGTCGACCTCGAGAGTGTCACCGGCACCCGCAGTGGCGTGGCCATGGTGGCAAGCCCCGGGGAGGGTCCTGAAACGCGCCTCGCCTCGCCTCGCCTCGCCTCGCCGCACCGCGCGGCGAGGCGGGCTGTCGCCTACCGCGTCCGCCCCCGTACAGTCCGTGATGCCCGCGCTCCGTCAGTGACGACGCACAGCAGCGAACAGGAGCAGCCCCGTGGCCACCCATGCCAGCCCCGGCCCCCTCCCGAACCCCGCCCGGGCCGGTCGCCCGGTCCCCGCGTTGGATCTCGCTCTCGTCGAGCAATGGCAGGCCCAGGAAGGTGAGTTGGTCGACCTCCTCGCCCAGGCGCGCGAGCGGCTCGGCGGTGTCGCCGCGTTCCGCCTCGGTCCGCGCCCGACCGTCCTGGTCACCGAGCCCCAGGCCGTCCAGCACGTGCTCGCCCTGCATCCGGACCGGTACGTCAAGCGCTCGCACCGCGCCAGGCTGTTGATCGGCGACGGCGTCCTTGCCGCGACGGGCGAGGCGTGGCAGCGGCAACGGCGGTTGCTGCAGTCCCAGTTCACCGGCAGGGGAATGCGCCGCTTCGAGCACCGGATTGCCGCGGCCGCGCGGACCACCGCGGCGCGCTGGGCCGGGTACGCCCGCACCGGGCAGGTTCTCGACGTCGGCGAGGAGATGCGCCGCTACGCCCTGGACACCATCTGGCGTTCCCTGACCGGCCACCCCCTCGACGCGGACACCGAGGGCGAACTGGCTGCCGTGAGCGCCGTGGTGGCCGCACTTCCGACCCTGCCCACCGACAGTGCCGCCGCGCAGGAGGCCGTCGCCGCCGAGCTGGCCAGGATCGACACCGTCGCCCGTCATGCCATCGCAGCTGCGCGCCGCGGCGCCGCCGGACCCGACGGCCCGGGCCTGCTGCATGTCCTGCTCGAAGCGGCCGGAGCACGCCCCGAGTACACCGACCAGCTGGTCCGCGATGAGCTGGTCACCCTGCTCGTCGCCGGCCACGAGACCACGGCCACCACCCTGACCTGGCTCTACCTGCTGCTGGACCGCAACCCCGCGGCCCGTGGGCAGGCCCTCGCCGCCGGCGGCGAGGGCTCACCGCAGCGGCGGCAGGCCATCCAGGCCCTCGTCCACGAAACCCTCCGCTTGTACCCCTCCGCCTGGATGCTGCCCCGCCACGCGGTGGAGGGCGACGTTCTTGCCGGCTACGCCGTCGAGGCCGGCACCGATGTCCTGGTCTGCCCCTACCTCACGCACCGGGATCCCGGACTGTGGGCGGACCCCGAGCGTTTCGACCCGTGGCGCTTCACGACCTCGGGCCGACGCCCCACCCACCCGGGGAGCTATCTGCCGTTCGGCATCGGGCCCCGCGCCTGCCTGGGCCTGCAGTTCGCCCTCCGTGAGACGACCGTCCTCCTCGAGCACCTGCTGCCCTCCCACATTCCGGTCTTCCACTTCACCCCGGCCAAGGCCGCGTACAGCATCACCGTCCGACCGGACGGCCCGACCCCCGCGACGCTCGGCCCCGGCTGAGCGGCTTCGGTGACGTCCGCCGGTCTTGTCGCAGACCTGGGTGAGCCTTGGTGCAAGATCACGGCTAGCCTGAACCCAAAGGGCGAAAGTAATTGCAAATGAATGATTGCGGACATATGGTTCGTCGATCATGATCCGCGTGTCAGGTTCGAGCAGTGGCGGGCGCCCAGCCGTGTTGAGGACTGCTTGCGCGGCGGCGCTGCTCGTCGCCGGCTTCGGAGTCGCCTCGTGCGGCGACGACGGCGACAAGGCTGCCGCGAACGGCGAGGTCACGGTCGTCTACGAGGACAGCGCGATCAAGCCGAAGGACCGGCATGCCGTAGCGGTGATCCGGAAGTCCCGCGTGCTCGAACAGCTCGCCGACTGGGTGAACAAGTCGGTCACCCTTCCGCATGACATGGTCGTGAAAGTCACCGACAAGGTCCCACCGGGGGTTACGGATGCGGTCACCCAGCCCGACGGCAGGACGATCTTTGTGCCCCCGTCGTTCCTGACCCAGATCGAAGGGGTCCTCAGCAACGTGGTCAAGACCGTCAAGCGTCCCGCTCTGTTCCCCCAGGCCAGGTTCAACGCCGACGACCTGACCGCGCTGTCGACCCAGTTCGTCTTCGGCCACGAGATGGGCCATGCTCTGCAGCGTCAGCTTCTGCTGGCGGACCTCGGCCTCGAGGAGGACGCCGCCGACGGGTTCGCGTCGTTCTACACCGTCAACGAGGTTGGACCGGGTCCGTCGTTGGCAGCCGCAATCCTCTTCGACGAGCTCGCCCGCGAGGAGGGCAAGCTGACGCTGGAGGGGCTCTCGAGCGATCACCCCGTCACACAGCAACGGGTCTTCAACTTCCTTTGCTACCTCGAGGGGAGTGACCCGAAGAGGTTCCACGGGCCCCTGGTCGGTGCGGGCTACCTGCCGAAGACCCGCGCGCCGTTGTGTCCGCAGGCATGGGCGATGCTGGACTTCGGCTGGTGGACCCAACTCAAGCCGCATTTCAGCGGGGCATTCAAGGACCAGGGCGACAAGGCGCAGGAGAACGCACGCGACCAGCTGGTCGCGGAGATGAAGGACTTCGCGGAGAAGCTCGACGAGCTCCGCAGCGGGCAATGAGCATGCAGAGCCATCGGCCCGCTCTCGAGCTCTGGGGCGGGTGCGTTCGGACGGCAGCGCGAAGCCGGGAGTGGATGCAAGGCGCTGCCGACCACGACGCGTTCTGGTGCCCGCCGCCGGCGAGCACCGGAAGGAGGGCCGGGAAAGCAGTACGGCACAGCCCCTGTGACGTGGACCGGTCTGGTGGGACGATAGCCGGACAGACCGATCGGAGGTCGGTTCCACCTCTTCTGGGGCACCTATGAACATCTCGCTCCCGTTCAGGCTCTTCGCTGCAGTGGCTGTGGCCTGCCTGATGCTCACCGCCTGCAGCGCTTCTGGAGGGTCTCCGAAGGCATCGGGGTCGCCGTCCGCCGCGCCAGGGGCGCCAGCGCCGTCGCAGTCGTCCCCAACGCTCCGACCGCCGGTAACGTCGGCGGCCGCCCCGACGGCCACGCGTGCCCCGACCACGCCGGCCCCCCACGGCACGCCACCGCTCGGCTCCTGGAGCCTGCAGCCGGTGTGGCCGTTCACCACGCTCGCCCAAGCCCAGGCGTGGGAGCAGGCCTACCGCTCCAGCGGCCACCAGCCCTGGCACCTCGACCCGGATCAGACGGCACTGTCCTTCACCCGTGGCTACCTGGGCTTCAAGGAGATCGACCGGGTCTCCTCACACAAGGTCGACGGCCGGCACGCCCGCATCGGCGTCGCGCCGACGGGGCCCGAAGGCGGCACCGCAGCGGTGATCCACCTCGTCCGGTACGGCACCGGCCCGGGTGCCCCGTGGGAGGTCGTGGGCACCGACGACACGACGTTCTCCCTGACGACGCCCGCGTACGGGTCGCTCGTGCCCTCCCCGGTGGTGACCGGCGGGCGGATCTCCGGAGTGGATGAGAGTATCCGCGTCCAGGTGCGCCAGCCGTCGTCCGCGGCGCCGTTGGGCACCTCCCCGTGCTGCACTCCAGCGGGCGGCAACGGTCAGCCCTGGAAGGTGTCGGTGTCCTTCTCCGGTGCCCGCGACCCGGTGCTCACGGTTGTCGCATCCACCGGCGGGCACGTCGCCGAGGTCGAACGCTTCACCATCACCGCGGTACGGACCCGCTGACCGCCCTCCGGGGCGCGGGCAGCTGACGTAAGAGCAACACGTATTCGCGCTAGTGTGCGTGCGTGAGCCTTTACGTCGTTGTGGGATTCGGGCCCGCCGGGGCGGCCACTGCTCGGCTGCTGGCCGAGAAGGGTCACTCGGTCCGGGTCGTCACCAAGTCGGGCCGAAGCGCCGAGCCCGGCATCGAGCACGTCGCGTTGGACGCGACAGACAGCAAGCGACTGATCGAGGCGTCGCAGGGCGCGGCCGCGATCTACAACTGTGCCGCACCGCCCTACCATCGCTGGGCGAGTGAATGGCCGCCGCTGGCCTCGTCGGTTTGCGCGGCGGCCGAGTCGACCGGGGCCGTCCTGGTCATGCTGGGCAATCTGTACGGCTACGGTCCGGTGGATGGTCCCCTCACCGAGAAGCTGCCGCTCGCGGCGACCGGCCCCAAAGGCAAGGTGCGCGCCGCAGTTTGGGAGCAGGCGCGGAACCTGCACGAGCAGGGTCGCATCAAGGCGGTCGAGGTGCGGGCCTCGGACTTCTTCGGGCCCGGCGTGACCGATGGCGGGCACCTGGCCGCGCGGGTCATGCCACGACTGCTGCGCGGCAAGCCGGTCTCCACGCTCGGGGATCCGGACGCCCCGCACAGCTGGAGCTATCTCCCTGATGTGGCCAGGGCCCTGGTCGAGGTCGCGGGGGAGGAGCGGGCCTGGGGACGGGCCTGGCACGTTCCGACGGAGCCCGCGCTGTCCACCCGGGAGATGGTCGACCGCCTTGCCGCTCAGTCGGGAACGGGGCCGGTCGCGGTGCGCAGGCTCCCGCCGGCCGTACTGGGTGTCCTGTCGGTCTTCTCCCCGCTGATCCGCGAACTGAGTGAGATCCGTTACCAGTTCGACCGCCCGTTCGTAGCTGATTCAAGCGCCTACGAAGCCGAATTCGCGGTACGGGCCACCCCCGTCGATGAGCAGGTCAAGACGACGGTGGACTGGTGGCGTGAGCGCCTGGCCACCACGGGATGATTCTGCGACGACGAAGGATTCCAAGGCTTCGTGCCGGCGCAGGCCCCGGCTGGGGTTTCGGTGATGCGGGCATAGAGGACTGCAACTGACCTATATGCGGGGCAGGCTTTCCCCCATGACGACATTCCGTGGCCTCGCAACCATCCGCTACCACGCCGACGACCTGGCCGCCGCCCGCGCCTGGTACACCGAAGTCCTGGGCGTGGAGCCGTACTTCGAACGCGATGAGTACATCGAGTTCCGGATCGGCGACCACCTGCAGGAGTTCGGCATCTCGCGAACCCCCTCCGCCCCGGCCGGCGTGGTCGCGTACTGGCACGTGGACGACGTCGACACGGAGATCGTGCGGCTGCTGAAGCTCGGCGCGAAGGAGCACGAGCCGCTGCGGAACTACGGCGACTTTCGGGCCGGCGCCGTGCTCGACCCGTTCGGCAACGTCCTCGGTGTGATGTACAACCCGCACTACCTGGAGGTATTGAGCGAACGCGGCTGAACCGACTCCGGCAGGTGATGACGCCCGCGTGCGGGTTCAGGCACGGAAGGTTCGGTCATCATGAGCAGCCGGCCTTGGTCTCATTCGGAGCGCGGTGACCGGAAGTCGGTGAGGAGCAGGGCGATGTCGTCGGCCCGGTAGGAGGATCCGCGGGCGTTGTGCAGGAGCCGGTCGGCGAGTTCGTCCAGGGAGTCCGCGCGGGCGTGGGCGAGGGTTGTCCGCAGTCGGTCGATACCCACGTCGATGTCGGTTCCTCGTTCCTCGACCAGGCCGTCGGTGTAGAGGGCGAGGACGGATCCGGGCGGGAGGGCGATCCGGGTCTGGGGATAGGTGCTTGCGCGGTCCACACCAAGGACCGGGCCGACGTCCAGGTCAAGGGCGTGGGTCGTGCCGTCGGGGCGCCGGAGCAGGGGTGGGGGGTGGCCGGCGGTGACGGCGTGGGCGTGGTGGCTGTGGTGTTCGAGGTGGATGTAGCAGCAGCTGGCCAGCAGCCCTGGGTCAAGGTCGAGGAGGGTTCGGTTGACGCCCGCCATCACCTCGCCGGGCGTATGGCTCACGGCCGCAAATGCCCGTACGGCACTGCGCAGCTGGGCCATGGTGGCCGCGGCGGCGATGCTGTGCCCCTGCACGTCCCCGATGACGAGACAGACGCCACGGTCGGTGGGTATGACGTCGTACCAGTCGCCGCCGATGTCCATTCCGCTGGTGCCGGGCAGGTAGCGGGCGACGGTGCGAATGCCCGGGACTGCCGGCAGCCGGTGCGGCAGGAGTGCCTGCTGCAAGCCGCGTGCGACGGCGTACTCCGTGTCATAGAGTCGCGCTCGTTCCAGCGCCTGAGCGATCAGCCCGGCGAGTGCGGTGAGGACGCTGCGGTCCTTCTCCGTGAACCGATGGACATCGTCGAATCCGAGGACGCAGGTGCCGACAGGGCGGCTGGAGGCGATCAGCGGCAGGTACGCCCAGGAACTCACCTCGCCTGTGGGGATGCCCGGATAGCCCCGGAAAAGATCCTGCTGCGACTCGATGAAGAGCGGAGCGCCGGAGGTCAGGGTCTCCGTACCGGGGAGGCGGGCGTGCAGCGATACGCCCTCCAGCCAGTCGAGGAAGTCTTCGTGGTGGCCGGTGTGAAAGAGCCGGTGCATCGCTCTGTCGCGGACGACGTAGATCGCCAGCTGCTGGCCTCCGAAGGCCGGCAGCATCTGCTCGGCGACGACTTCGCAGACTTGCCGTGTGGTGACTGCCTCGGTCAGCGCGCTGCCCAGCTGCAGGACGCGGTACACGACGCCCATGCGGGCCGGTCTGGGGGCGATTGCTGTCCCGGCCGGGGAGGGGGATGGCGTGGAGTCCGGGGGTGGCTGACCGATGGGCACCACCCGGCCGGTCACTCCGTCCGCATCCGGGTGGAGGGAGAAGGAGAGCCACTGCTCGGGCGGGCGGCGGGCCAGGAAGGAGGCCGGCATCTGCGAGATCATTGCGGACCGGTGCCGGTACTCGATGTCGGGATCGGACAGCCACGGCACGTCCCACAGGAACCGGCCCAGCAACTCCTCACCGGGAACGTCCAGCAGTTGCAGGGCGCTGTGGTTGGCGTAAATGACGCGCCCGTCGGGGGCGAGGGAGAACAGGCCGTCCCGCAGCCGTTCGACCGCTGCGAGGGCCGTGTGGCCGGCCCGGGCGTCCACGACCGCGCCGACCAGGTGGACGGGCGCCCGCGCATCGTCGGCCTCCGGTACGCGGCGCCCCCACAACTCGACCGTGCGGGACCCCTCGCCGCCGCCCGTGCGATCCCGTACGCGCAGGCACCGCGCGGTGATCCGGCCGTCGCCGGCTGCCTCCCGACCAGCGGCCAGGAAGGAGGCAAGATCGCCCGGATGCAGGCAGGAAGCAAGCGTTCCGGCCCGTCCGTCGAAAGCATGGGGGTCGAGACCGAAGATCGCACAGAGCTCGTCGTCCGCGGTGATCGTGCCCGAGACGAGGTTCCAGTCGAACAGGCCCACCCGCACGGGCTCTGCCGACGGAGCCGGGATCTCGACGGGATCCGTCTGCGGGTCGCATTCCACAGGATCGCCCGTACGGGCGTGGAGATCGGTGAGGGACTCACCCAGCCGGCCGGCGATGATCCGTACGCGGCGGCGCTGGGACCTGGACAGCCCTTCGCTGCCGGGCGGGGCCGCCCAGACGATCGCCAGCGACCCGAAGGCCTCCCCGCCTGCGCCCACCGGCACGGAGCAGGAGCCGAAGGCGTACGGCAGGGCCACCGCGAGCTGGGGGAACCGGCGCATGGTCTCCTCGGCGTCGGCCAAGTGCACGGTGCGCCCAGAGCTGTACGCCACGGCGACCGGAATGGGACTGCTCACCGGGATGAGACGCCACCCACCGAGCAGCGAGGGCGGCACCCCGTACGTCGCGGCGAGCACGATCGACCGGCGGTCGCGGGAACGGAGAAAGACACTGCCCGCGTACGCGCCGGTACCTTCGACCGCTTCGGCGACGGCTGCGGCGAGCAGATCCTCACGCTCCGCCGTCCCGCCGACGATCATCCCGCGCATATTTCCAGTCTGCGCAGGTCAGCCCACCGGCGCCCAGCGAGACGCACCGCTCACAGATGGGCGCGTCCGGTCACCGTCGCCACGATGCGGCTTTGGCCCGGAGCCGGGGATCTGGCGAATCGCACCGGACAACCCCGGGCAGTTGCTCCTCGGGCGGCCCATGACGGGATGCTTCTCTTTCCTGGCAGAAAGTTGAAGGCGGGACAACCGTCACGGTTGAGCTCCCCGCGGCGATTCATCCCTCGTCGTGGTTGATGCAGGTGTGGTGTGCGCGGGTCGTCGGGGCCTGGCGCACCCGACCGGACCGGGCACGGGATGTCGGGTCCGGCAGGGTGGGTCCTTCCTAACGTGAGTGATCGAAAGGGAAGGAGACCGGGGTGCTGGAGCGGCTGAACCAGGCCATGGAGCACATCGAGTGCCACCTTGATCAGCGGATCGAGGTGACCGAGCTGGCGCGGATCGTGATGACGTCGGAGTACCACTTCCGGCGGCTGTTCTCCGCGCTGGCGGGGATTCCGCTGTCGGAGTACATCCGGCGCAGGCGGCTGACGGTCGCGGGTGCCGAGGTGCTGGCCGGGGAGCGGACGCTGCTGGAGGTCGCGGTGCGTTACGGCTACACCTCGGGGGAGGCGTTCGCCCGTGCGTTCCGCGCGATGCACGGCGTCGGTCCCGGCGAGGCCAGGCGGGCCGGTGCGAGTCTGCAGTCCCAGCCACGGATGTCCTTCCGCCTCATCGTCGAAGGGAGTAGCAGCATGCGGTACAGGGTCGTGGAGAAGGAGGAATTCCGTGTGGTCGGCAGGAAGGCGCGCGTCCCCCTCGTGCACGAGGGGGTGAACCCGGCAATCGCCGCCTTCGTCCGGGGCATCGGCCAGGAGACGCTGCAGCGCATTGAGAGCCTGTCCGATCAGGAGCCGGAGGGGATCGTCTCGGTGAGCGACAATCTGGACGAGAGCCGCGCCGAGGGAACCGAACTGGACTACTACCACGGCGTGGTGACCCGCGCCGCCGTGCCTGAGGACATGGACGCGCTCACCGTCCCGGCCGGGACGTGGGCCGTCTTCGAGAACTCCGGGCCGTTTCCGCAGGCGCTCCAGTACCTGTGGCGGGACGTGTTCACGCAGTGGTTCCCGTCCAATCCGTACCGGAGCCGGCCGGGGCCCGAGATCCTGCGGACCCGGCTGTCGCAGGACGCGGCACAGGCGGACGCGGAGTTGTGGATCCCCGTGGAGC
>NZ_JBSGZO010000176.1:0-548 GCF_053611045.1 Streptomyces sp. NPDC054841
GGACGGCGCCGGGCCCTCTTCCATGCGCGGGCGCTTTCCGGGGGGACGGCGCTTTGCCGGAGGTACGGGGAACCCCCGGGCCCCAGGTGCGCCAGGCGCGTGGCCTACGTCATGAGCCCGCAGAGCCTGCGGGCCGTCGGCGGCGCCGGGGCCCACGAGCCGGGGCTCGGTACAGGGGCAACCCCCATGAGCCTCTCCCCGGGGCCCAAGGAGCGGGGCCTGGGGGCGAACCCCGGGATCCTCCCGGTACAGCCGGGCGGGCCGGTGTCTCCGTCCTCAGTCGCCGGACGGACTCCGAATGAGCCCCCTCCGGCGTTGAGGCGCCCGGTCCGAAGCGGAGCCCCAACCGGCGGGGTCGCACGGACCCTGCAGGGAACCTGCCTCCAGGCTCCCGCCCCGAGCGCCGAGGGGGTGCGGGAAAGCTCCGCCCGCACGCTCCAACCCCAGGAACACCCACCCCCGGCGAAGAGGCGCCGGCAACGGGCCCGAGGGGTGCAGGAGGACTCCGCCCGCGCCCCCACCCGGGGGAGGGTCAGTCGTGCCAGGCG